>JBBITX010000017.1:0-23622 GCA_037440545.1 Candidatus Bathyarchaeota archaeon | reverse complement strand
TTGCTTGAGAGAATAGGTAAAGCTTTAAGGTCGCCTTCACGTGACACGCTTTTATCCCTGATAAGCAGAAATTTCGGCGCCGGGAAAGCCTTTGGTTTACATGAACTTTTAGATCAGATAGGCGCAATAATTGGCCCAATCATGGTGGCTGCCTTAATGTTTACAAGCGCCAACAATTATAGCTACACTTTTACTTTTCTCTTCGCCCCATTCGCTGTCCTCCTAATAGTCTTAGCCTACACTTATAGGAGGTTAGGCTCAAAATTGGCTATTGAAGAATCAGAGAAGACTGAAGGAAAAGCGAAGCTTGGAAGAGAATATTACATTTACACGTTTTCCGTCCTTCTGAACACCATGGGGCTTATTCCATACGCAGTTATACTTGCCAAAGCTTCAGATGTTCTTCAACCAGCTGGCGGACAGTGGATTATACCATTAATGTATACGTTTATTCAAGGCGTAGATGCTCCAGCAGCTCTAATTTCAGGATACGCCTATGACAAGTTTGGAATAAGGATTCTAGTTGCACCATTCCTAATTTCTCTAATTCCCTCTCTACTTGCCGTTGTCAGCAATGAACTATGGATTCTATGGATTGCAGCCGCCCTCTTCGGCTTAGTCCTTGGAATGCATGAGTCAGTTTACCGTGCAGCAGTATCAGAGTTTGCACCAGTTCCCTCCAGAGGCATGGCTTACGGCGTTTTTAACACTGTTTACGGCGTCGGCTTTCTCATAAGTGGAGGTTTCTACGGTTTATTAATAGCGCTGAACGCACCCTTCCCACTCATAATTTGTTATGCAATTATAACTCAATTAGTGGCAACATTTTCTCTATCCAAGGCTTGGCACCTAAAACATCAGCCTGAACAACCCTGACATTCTTTCATGCTGGTTTAGAAGAAAATCTCCAATTATAAACGGATTTTACAGGTCTTTTCCCAGCTTTGCGGTGTTTAAATCATAGCAGGCTGTTGAAAGTGCTTTACGCTGCAGTATCCTCTTAGACTATGCGTATAAAGGCTTTCAACCCTGCATGCGGGCTGCTTTAAGCGGGTTTTCAAAGGTTGGAGATGGGCACATGATTAAACATTTCCCGCAGTAATGAGCTCTGTGAGCAAAAGTCTTTTCCCTTTGTGCAATTGGGTCGCTGTGGAAAACAGCCTCTCTTTCAATGTCCTCGAAGGTTTTAATTTTTTCAGGAACACTTATTTTCCCTCCTATTTTGCCGATTCCTCCAGCCCATGCACACCTGACAGCGTTAAGGTTGGAGTATGTGTATGTTTTACCGCCTATTGTTGCCTTTCTCATTTCTTGAGGGATGAATGCTTCCACGGGACAGGCATAGTGGCACATGGGTTTGCTTACTCCGAATTCTTCTTCACATATCTTCCGGCATAAATCTGGCCTGCATAGTTTCGGCCCGTTGTAGAGGGGGTCTGGAGTTAACTCGGCTGTTGTTATTACGCTAACCCACCTGGCTCGTGGACCAGTTTTTGGGTTTAGGACAAGGCCGCTTAATCCGAACTCGCCGCAGCCAGCAGCAACTGCCGCATGCCTATTAGAAAACAGGCCGAACCGCTTTGTGCCATCCTCTTCTATTTTCCATTCAGCCCCACTTGAAGCAACTGGAAGAGCCACATGTCCATTTTCCTCCAGCATTTTAGCAACAATGTATGCCGCTTGATCCAAAATAAACCAGTTAAGAACACTATAACCATACCATATATAGGAATAAAAAAGATGTCTGGGAAATTGTTCGTAATGAACCCTTAAACTAGCCCTCCTAACACCCTCCAAAATCCTAGCACCCATGGCTATAACAGACTTCGCTCCAGGGAGAAGGTTTTCAGGTTTATGTCCTTGAGGCGCACCAATAAACCTATCCACAGAAGCTACCCCAAAAAAATCAAGCTTCAAATCTTCTAAAACAGCCGCCTTCAATTCTTCCTTCATACACAACAACCTGATAAACTTTGAAATATGCTCTGCCAACTTCCATTTAAGCGTTTCTAAAATCCGAAATTTCCGTGAAGCCATAACAGCTGACATTTAGGATATGCTTTTCAAAGTTTTCTTTTATAGTCTATTTTTGCTTACTCCCCAACTGCCTATATGGTTTTTCCAAATTTTCCTCCCGTGGAAAAATGAGTTTATCAGCTTAAAAATTTCTAATTCAACATTGAATACATTTTAATCGGAAACTATAAAGAAGTTTAAAGCCGAAAATGAACAAGTGCTATAAATCTAAATTTACAAATAAAATGTCTATGTTATAGGAGAGGTTGCTGTATGAAGCCTATAATTGCAGTGTTTGGCAATTCAAGCCTTAACATTGGTTATGGCATTGCAGCTGATCTAACGCTTGCAGGCTATGAAGTCCACCTTTTCGACCTTCCAAGATTTCACGAAATGCTTATGCCCATTCAAAGGCTTGGAGGGATAAACGTGAACGGCGATCCTAACGCCCTTACCTCTGGGAAAACTGGATTCGCCAAGATAAAAATGATTACTACAGATCCTGAAGAGGCGCTTAAGGATGCTGACGTGGTTTTCGTTGACATATATCCAGCTCACGAAATTGAAGCCAAGTTTAAATCTGTTGCGCCTTACTTAAAGGATGATGCAATTGTGAACTTCAACAATTATGGATACTGGCCCTGTTTAAGGGTGGCAAAAATTCTGAAGGAGGAAGGCAAAATTAACGTCATAACAACTGAAACTCCAGCCCCGCTATATGTGGCCAGAGGGGGAAATGGCCACCTTAATTTCTCTATAATGAGGAAGGGGATACCCCTATCAGTTTATCCAAGCAAAAAGGGTGAAAGAGCATTTAAAGTTTTAAACTCAATATACCCAACTTTCAAGTTGGCTAAAAACGTACTGCACACAAACTTTGAAAACCTGAACATGCAAGTGCATGCAGCAATAGCCCTTTTAAACGTTGCATACTTCGACCGGGCAAAAGAACATGGAGAAACCACCGCCTACTTCTACAAGACTGGAATAACGCTGCATACAGGCATACTAATAGAAGCTCAAGACAGAGAAAGATTAAAGGTGTGCAAAGCATACAAGGTGCCCTACACTCCTTTCAGAGAAACATTCATGCGGTATTATGGTGGAAGCGGAAAAACATTGGCGGAGCTTATGCTTAGCTCCAAATTTATCCAAGGCATCCCAGCCTACAGTACAGATATATGGTCTCAGTGGCTTAAAGCAGACTTGCCCCTCGCAATGGTTCCCTTTGTGCAACTCGCAGAACTTGCAGAAACACCCACACCAATCCACAGAGGACTCATCGAAATTTTCAGCGCTATATTAGAAACAGACTTTTGGAAAACCGGGTTAACACTGGAAAAACTTGGACTGGCAGGTCTATCCGTAAAAGAAATAATCAGATACGTCACAGAAGGATAAGCCAAACCCCTCATATAACGCCACTTATTAAACAAACCCTTGAAATCAGCCGAGGCTAAAACGGCACCACTTTTTCTAACAAGCATATTTCAAAGACTTCCTCAGCTGGCAATTGACTTTTACGCCTTCTCTGTAACCATTGCAGCTTCGCAATTACTTTTGTAGGTTTTCTGAATTGGTAGGACTTACAGAAATAATCCTGCAAATCTCGATTTAAATAAACACTCTCTAATAATAAATGAGCACACACGTTTATGGTATACTTATATAGGAGGTTGGAGATTTTACCTTAATCTGTCTTGAAATTTAACTCTTTAGAGTCTTGCTGGGTTTGGTATGGCGACGGCGGCTGAAAAGATACTTTCCAAGGCGTCTGGGGCAAAACGGGTGAAGGTTGGAGATTTTGTTGTTGCAGATGTGGACTTCGTCTTCGCCCATGATGGAACTGCCCCCCTGATGATTGATGTTATCCAGGATTTCGGAGTTTCAACCCTTAAGCTTGCAGGCAAAAGCAGCCTTTTCATTGATCATGCAGCGCCAAGCCCCTCTGTCCAGTCTTCAATTCTTCATAGGAAAATGAGGGATTTCGCCGCTGTCCATGGAATTAAACTTTACGATGTTGGAGAGGGCGTCTGCCACCAAGTTGTATTGGACCATGAACTTGTAAAGCCTGGAGACATCGTCGTCGGGGCTGACTCCCACACAACCATCCATGGAGCTGTAGGAGCCTTTGCAGTGGGTGTTGGAAGCACAGACGCTGCCTTCGCCCTTGCAACTGGCAAGCTTTGGTTCAGGGTTCCTGAAACCATAAAAATCACGTTTAAAGGAGAGTTGGGTTTAGGGGTTTCTTCAAAGGACATTGCCCTTGCATTGTTGGCGAAGCTTGGTACGGAGGGAGCCAGATACATGGCCCTTGAATACCATGACCTTCTTAGGCCAGGGCTTTCAAAATCTTCACGAGCCACCATTGCTAATCTTTCAGCTGAGATGGGAGCTAAAGCCGCCTTATTCCCCGTGGAACCCTATACGCCTGACGCTGATGCAGACTACACTAGCGAAATTGAGCTGGACTGCGGCAGCCTTGAACCGCTTGTTGCTAAACCACCCCTCCCATCAAATGTGGTTTCAGTTTCAGAGGCTGAAGATGTAGAGGTGGATGAGGTTTTCATTGGGAGCTGCACCAACGGAAGGTTTGAAGACTTAGCTGTAGCTGCAAAAATACTGCGGAACAGGAGGGTTAAAGAGGGGTTGAGATGCGTTGTCATTCCAGCCTCTAGACATGTTTACCAAGAGGCTTTGGAAAAGGGCGTTATTGAAGTTTTTTTAAGGGCTGGATGTGTAGTGGGGCCTCCCACATGCGGCCCCTGTGTGGGAGCGCACATGGGGTTGCTTGGTCCTGGGGAGATAGCTGTTTCTACAGCTAACAGGAACTTCACAGGCAGGATGGGTGATCCTTCAGCGAAAATATTTTTAGCAAGCCCAGCCACAGCCGCCGCTTCAGCCATTGAAGGCAGAATAGCTGACCCTAGAAAACACCTGAAGTGATAAGTATGATTAGGGGAAAAGTCATAAAGCTTGGAGATGACGTTAACACAGACCTCGTCATAGCTGGAAGATATAAGTTTAGATCTGTCTCAATTGAGGATATGGCAAAACACATATTCGAGGATTTAGATCCTAAACTGGCATCTAAAATAAGTCCTGGCGACATAATAGTTGCAGGTAAAAATTTCGGATGCGGCTCAAGCAGGGAGCAGGCTCCAAGAGTCATGGTGGCTGCGGGAATATCCGCTGTTGTGGCTAAATCTTTCGCAAGAATATTTTTCAGAAACGCCATAAACATAGGTTTACCAGCCATTACAGTGGAAGAAAAATTTGTAGACTCAACAATTGACGGAGACGTTCTGGAAATAAACCTTCAAAATGGTAGCTTAAAAAACCAGACGAGAAACATAGAGGTGAAATTTAATCCTTTTCCAAAAATGCTTTTAGAAATACTGGATGCTGGAGGGCTAGTTTCCTACGTTAAAAAGAAGGGAACAGTGCTTTAATAGCCAAACCAGTTAAACTAAAAATTGTTGAACATTTTATCTAAATTAGCCTTCACTGCATTTAGGAAATCCTCTGTACATACAACTTTATTCACTGGTTTTTCTGAGACTTTAGCCACGTCCGCCGTCATTACACGGTCTGCCTCTATGGTTTGCTTCACAGCCATTTCAAGCGCATTTGAAAACCTTACAAGCTCCTCTATGCCGTCAATAATTCCCCTCCTCCTCAAAGCGGCTGTCCATGCGAATATTATGGCTGTAGGGTTAGTTGATACTTTCTCGCCCTTCAAGTATCTATAGTAGTGTTTCTGCACTGTGCCGTGGGCTGCCTCGGAGAGGAAATACCCATCAGGAGAATAAAGCATAGAGGTCATTAGGGCCAGGCTTCCAGTGTAGGCTGAGGCTAAAAAATCTGAGAAAACGTCTCCGTCATAGTTTTTACAGGCTAAGACGAAACCTCCTTCAGACCTAACCATACGGGCAACAGCGTCGTCAACCAGAAAATATTGATAGTTTAAACAAGCATCATGAAACTTAGACTTAAAATCTTCATTGTAAACCCTTCCAAATATGTCTTTAAACCTTCTGTCGTAAACATTTGAAATTGTATCCTTAGCTGCAAACCACAAGTCAAGCTTATTTTCTAAAGCATAGCTGAAAGAGGCCCTTGCAAAACTTTCAATTGAAGCTTCTAGATTGTAAATTCCCTGGAGGACGCCTGATCCGCTAAACTTAGGAAAATTCGCCTTAAACTCTTTTCCGTTTAGCTGCCTAACAACTATTTCACATTCAGCTGGGCCTTCAAATTCAAGGCCTACTCCGTCATATATGTCTCCAAAGGCGTGTCTAGCAATAACTATAGGTTTCTTCCAAAACCTTACAGCTGGAGGCACATTTCTCAAAATTATAGGAGCTCTGAAAATTGTGCCGTCAAGTATCCCTCTAATCGTGGCGTTAGGGCTCTTCAGCCTCTTTTTAAGGTTGTATTCCCTAACCCGAGCTTCGTCAGGAGTTATTGTAGCACATTTAACCCCAACCCTCCACTTTTTGACAGCCTCAGCTGCCTGCCTTGTTATCTCATCATCTGTTTCGTCCCTAACCTTTATGTGCAAATCGTAATATTCCACTTTCAAATCTATGTATGGATTGATTAGCTTCTCCTTTGTCCATGCCCATATAACCCTAGCCATCTCATCGCCGTCCATTTCCACAATTGGCTTGTCCATCTGTATCCTTTCAGGCAATGAAATCCCCTCCAATCTTAATTTTAATCGCAGATTTAAACCATCTGTAACCTATCCGCCCTATTTCTGGCTTTTACCCATATAAGAAATGTTTAAATAACTATGCAGTGAAACTTTTTGATTTAATGGCTGTTTGAGGTGGGACTGCGGATAGAAACCAACTTTGAAAAATTTTACTTCAAAATGAGTTTGAAAACTGACCCAATAATAGATGACACCACACTTAGAGACGGCATCCAAATGCCAGGCCTAGCCGTTGACCCTGAGCATGCAGCGGAAATAGTGAAGCTTCTAAGCGAAGTGGGCGTTGAAAGGGTTGAACTTTTCCACTACCAGAAGTCAGATAGGAAGGCTGTGAAGCTTATTCAAGACATGAGTTTAAATGTGAGGGTGGCGGGCTGGTGTAGGGCTGTAAAGGAGGATGTGGACAGCGCCATTCAATGCGACTTTAATGAAGTAGGCATTTCTCACCCGGTTTCCTACCTACACTTTCAAGCGAAATGGCCTGATAAAACGCCTGAAGAGCTCTTACAGAAGGTTGTAGAAGTTGTTGAATACGCTGCGAAAGACCATGGGTTGAGAACATTCGTCCACGGAGAAGACAGCACAAGATCGGACTGGAACTTTGAAAAGAAGTATATAAACGCTGTAGCTGAGGCTGGGGCGGAATGCTACCGCATCTGCGACACGGTGGGCGTAGGCCTATCAGACTTAAACGCTCCCTTACCTAACGGTATTCCAGAAAAGGTGAGGGCAATAAAGAGGGAGACAAAAATTGATAGTATAGAAATCCACGCCCACGACGATTTTGGAAATGCTGTTGAAAACACATTGGCCGCCATAAGAGCAGCCTCAGGCGTATGGGATAAAATCTATGCAAGCACAACCTATTTAGGCATTGGAGAAAGAGCTGGAAACGCGGAAACTGAAAAGGTTTTAATGAACCTTTACATGCATTACGGCGTAAAAAAGTTTGAGGGAAAAACGCAAAAGCTTAGAAAAATAGCTGAACTCATAAGCAAGGCAACAGGATACGTTATCCCCCCTAACAAGGCAATAGTAGGCGACTACAGCTTCGCCCATGAATCAGGAATACACACCCACGGGGTAATAAAAGACCCATGGACATACGAGCCTTACCCACCCCAACTTGTTGGAAACGAAAGACGCATAACCATTGGAAAATTATCCGGGAAAAACGTTGTGAAATACAAAATAACAGAAATTACAGGACAATCACCTGACGAAGAAAAACTAGCCATGGTTATGGAAAAAATAAGAGAAATATACGAAAATGGAAGGAAAGCCTCCCTCAAAGACGAAGAATTCAAAACAATACTGAAAACACTCAAAATAATCTAAATCAAAACCACTTTAACAATTTAACAAAAATTAAAGTCCACATAGAATCATTAAAAGATGAACCTAGTAGAAAATAATCCTTAATATGCACCATGAGGCAGATGCCAATTTTATATAGAAGTAAATCTAAAAAGATTTTGAATCAATATGGAAAACCTAATTGAAGTTATTAAAAATAGGAGAACCATTAGAAAATTCAAGTCTGATCCCGTACCTGAGGAAGCATTGTTCAGAGTGCTTGAAGCTGCAAGGTGGGCCCCTTCATGGGCCAACACTCAATGTTGGGAGTTTATAATAATTAAAGACTTAAAGGTGAAGGAGGAACTTTCAAAAACATTAAAGCCTAAAAATCCAGCTATAGAAGCAGTTAAAAATGCGCCTATAGTGATTGCAGCTTTAGGCCGAAGGGGCGTTTCAGGCTTCTATAAAGGCTCACCAGTCACAGATAAAGGTGACTGGTTAATGTTCGATGTAGCCCTTGCAGTTCAAAACCTAACGCTTGAAGCCTACAGCCTTGGACTGGGCTCAGTTATTGTTGGAGCGTTAAACTTCCAAGAAGCGAGCAAAATTCTAAACTTGCCAGAAAAAATGGAGCTTGTAGCATTAATACCAATAGGCTACCCTGACGAAGAACCTAAACCCACTAACAGAAAAGACATTTCAAGCATCATACATTACGATAAGTACTCGGTGAAACCTTAATTTACAGCTTCCAAGCTGACATTTTATAGCAGGGTTTTAGAGGTCTAAAAGCCACATTCCTTTTTCATAAATATTTTCTGCTCATTAACTGTTGCTTGAAATGCCTATTAAAGGCTTTGGCAACGATTTGGAAAACTTTTAGGAAGATTTAGAAGGCTGTGAATTAAGTCCAAATTTTCCACCGCAATTTAAAATCTTCTGTCTAAAGTGAAACTGCCGCGGCGAAGGCGCTTCGAATAGCCTTTTGAACGTTACCCCTTGTTTGGGCACAGTCGCCTATCATGTGAAACTTGATTCCCGCCTCTGTGAGGCCTTTTGCAATTTTCACAGCCTCAAAGGTTTTAGGCTTCATTCCCACAGAGAGAACTACGGTTCCAGCTTCAAGTTTATGTTCGATGCCTTCCTTATCTGTAAAAATAACGCCGTTATCGTAAATGCCAGTGCATGAGGCATTTAGCATATATTTGACGTTTTCCTGTTTATCCAAAGCCATTAGTAGCATTCTACGATAATGAACTGGGCAAGCATCAGCTGCCAGCCTATCCAACATTTCCAGTATAACAACCCTGCGTCCCTTCTGAGCTAGGTGTATTCCTGTTTCTACGCCTACTTCTCCTCCACCTATGATTACTGCCTCTTCGGCGACTCTGTCTTCTTTTCCGTAAACATCTACAGCGTTCATCACATTCTCACCTTCCACACAGGGTATAGGCGGTTTTATTGGTTCCGCCCCTATGGCAATTATCACTGCTTCATATTCCCTGTCCATAAGGGTTTTCGGCGTTGCCTCTGTTTTTAGCTGTAATTCTACGCCTGCTTTCTTAACCTTGCGGATTAAGTAGTTTTTAAACTCTCTCAGCGGCCACTTGAAAGAAGCATAATCAGCAGTTTTAAGCAAGCCCCCCAAAGATTCGCTTTTCTCGTATAGCGTAACTTCATGTCCCCTTTCAGCCGCCACTATTGCAGCCTCCATTCCCGCTGGGCCTCCTCCAACAACCGCAACCTTCCTTTTGGTTGTGGAAGGCTTAACAAAACGGTCGATTAAGTGTTCCATTCCCCACGTCGGGTTAACTGAGCAAACGCTTATCCAAGGGTCAGAGGGGCTGCTTCTATGACATTTATTACACCTTATGCAGGGAACAATGTCATCCACCCTTCCCTCATATATTTTTGATCCGAAGTCTGGATTGCTTATCCAAGCTCTTGCCATGGCAATCAAATCTGCCTTTCCAGAAGCAATAGCCTCCTCACAAAGATCAGGATGCGTAAATCCAGACGTGGCCACTACTAAAATTTTGACTTCGCTTTTCTTGAGAGCTTCAGCCATAAAAACCCATGGTGTGGGGCTTTGCTCAAACCCTGTTGGATGGGTTAGGTCGATATCCCACGGGCGTAGTTGAAGCATGTCTATTCGGCCCTCAGCCATTTTAGCGAACTTCACAGTATCCTCAAGGGACCAGTATGGCGGGTCATAGCCTGTTATGCTTGCCTCAATTAGGAAGTTTTTTCCACATCTCTGTTTTATCCTTTCGCAAATCATTAGGGGATAGCGTGCCCTGTTTTCAATAGATCCTCCATACTGGTCGGTTCTCTTGTTTGTGCGAGGTGATAAAAACCTCCCAAGGAAAGTTGCTGCATAAGCCATGTGTATGTATACGCCGTCAAAACCGCAACTCTTCATTATGTAGGCGAGGTTTTCCATTTCATCGGCAACTTCATTTAATATGTCTGGAGGTGTTTCAACTCCGTAGCATGGGAATGGGTTGTGGGCTTTGCGTGGCTGGGGAGGGCCTATATCCATGGCTGGAGGCATTCCAGGGCTTACGTCGTAGCCTTCAGGCACAGGGGCAGCCATCTGGACAGATATTTTGGAGCCGTAGAAATGGACAGCTTCAGTGAGTGTTGAAAGGTAATTCTGAACTTGGCTGTCATAAACGTCAAACCTCATTCTATGTCCCTCAACTTCTGAAAGGCCTCTTATGCTTATTGGAGGGCCAAAGATCATGCCTCCATCAACTGTTACCAGTGCAGCGCCACCCTTAGCCTTGTTAACGCAGTGAACTATGAAGGCCTCTGTGGGATAGGGCTCAGAGCCCTGTATGAAAAGCGGCTGGCTTGGAGTTAAAATAATTCTATTTCTCAAAATTACATCTCCGATCTGAAGAGGAGACAACAAATGAACGTATTTTCTATTCATTAACTTCACAATTTAAGAGCTAAGAACATTTGGCAAAATAAGCTTTTAGCTAAACCTTGCAGCCGCTATAGAAATTAAATGTAAATGCCTATTCAACAACATATTCAGGTTAATTATATGGTACATTCAACTCAACTGAAGTTTTCATCTTCGCATTTTTCTTCCTTAATGGGCTTTGTAGAGATTTCTCTTATAAGGGGTTCAGATTTTCCTCCCTCTATTTCTATTTTGGCGCCGGGATACTGTTTTTGAAGCTGCCTTCGAAGCGCATTGGCATCCACGTCCTTCCCAACCTTTGCCCTCACTTTTGTGCCTTCAGGCGTTTGAGTTACACTTATGGAATATCCGCTTGAAAACTCATCTTCAGGGATATCTGTGAAAATTCCTTCCATATCCTCAAATATTGATCCTCCGAAAAGTTCATCTATTAGGCTTTTCCTGCGCCTCTTCTGAGGTTTCACGGAGTTCACCATTTAGAAACCGTTATTTAAGTGGCTTAAAAATTTAGCGCAAGCTTCACATGGCTGCCTGCCTTCACCATTTTTATAGTTAAGAATTTTAATTAGTTGTTGGGTATTAGGCGTTTTGGAGAGTGCAACTTGGATGGAGGACAGGGCAATAATATTGATGGGCTCAAATAGGGATATGGATTGGGCACAGGAGATAGCTAAACATTTGAAGGCTTTAAAGGTTAAATACGAGTTTCGTGTGGCTTCAGCCCATAAAACGCCTGAAAAGGTTCTCTCAATCCTTAAGGAGTATGAGGGGTACCCTGTTGTTTACATAACTGTTGCTGGAAGGTCAAACGCCTTAAGCGCCTTCGTGGACGCTAACACCTCTAAGCCTGTAATTGCATGTCCGCCATATTCTGAAAAGTTTGCAGGCGTTGACGTATTTTCCTCACTGAGGGTTCCAAGCGGTGTGGGTTTAACAGTGACAATTGAGCCTGAAAGTGCAGCGTTAATGGCGGCTAAAATCTTCGCCCTTAAAAATGAAACAATGGCTGAAAATGTTAGGGATTATCAGCTTTCTAAAAAATTGGAAGTTGAAAAGGCAGATGAAGATGCAAGAAAAATAGTGGAGTAGACGGCTATGGGAAGTGTTAAAGACTTAGAAGTGTTGAGGAGGCCTACGCAGCATGAGATGGGAATAGGCAGATTCCACTTTTCAGATCGTTACTCAGTCTTTGATTGGGGTGAAATGCCGGATCATATAGAATGTAAGGGTGCAGCCCTATGCTTGATGGGCGCCTACTGTTTTGAAAGGCTTGAGGGAAAGAATGTGAGAACACATTATCGTGGGGTTGTAGACGATGAAGGACGCGTTAGACGCTTCGATGAACTTGAAAAACCTTCAAAAATTATGGAGATTAACCTTGTAAACGTGTATAAGCCTAAACCCTATTTTGAAGATGGGCTGATGAAGTATGACTACAGCTTTTACAATCCCAAACTAACGAATTTCCTTATTCCGCTTGAGATAATATATAGGAACGGCCTGCCTGAAGGCTCTTCAGTTTTTAAAAGGCTTAAGGAGGGTTTAGTAACCCTTAAAGATTTAGGTTTAGAGCATGAGCCTAAGCCGGGGATGAAGCTTGAAAAGCCCATATTTGATGTGAGCACGAAGCTTGAGGCAAGTGATAGGTATGTTTCATGGGCTGAGGCAATGGAGATTGCAGGTTTAACAGAAGTGGAAGTTGAAGAAATTAAATTGTTACTTTTAAAGGTTAATGAGACCATTAGTGAAATGGCATCCAGGGCTGGTTTAGTGAATGAGGATGGGAAGATAGAGTTGGCCTTTGATCCTAAACGGAGGCTTATGGTGGTGGACGTTGTAGGTACATTGGATGAGTGTAGATTTACCTATGAGGGGTTGCATGTAAGTAAGGAGATTGCCCGAATGTATTATAGGCGCATCGGCTGGTCTGCAATTGCGGATGAAGCTAAGAAAATGGCGAGGGAGAAAGGTGTAGAAGACTGGAGGATGCTTGTTAAAATGGAACCTCCGAAACTTGACTGTAAACTGAAAAGGATTATAAGTCAAATGTATATGGCGGCTGCAAACGAGATGACTGGCGTGAAATTTTTCGACGTGCCAAAGCTTTCAGAGGTTATAAAAGAGTGTAAAGATTTTGGTTTCACGTGACAAGTTCATATAGCTGTTTTGTTTTCCATCCGCGTCTAATTTCTAAAGCTATGCGATCCCCTGTGCTCATAGGCTTCTTATACTTGGCATTTGCGTATTGGGAGCCTACTCCCATGTGGACGTTTGTCCCTCCTCCATGTCGCAAGGCTACATCTTGAGTTACGGGTATATGCATGTATGGATCTCCCGCTTCTGGAGCGTCATATAAGCCGTAGTCTACTGGAGTTTTTGCCTCAGCGCCGCTTGTGAAGTCAAGTTTTAACGTTGGCTTCACTTCATATTTTGATATTCTATCCCATGTTATAAGCGTCTGCAAGCACCATGCGCCAATTATTCCAGGATATGCATGTTCGCGGCATGTTAGGAGAAAGCGGTCTGCGTAGCGTTGAACGTCTTTTATCAACGATTCTCTTAAACTCAGCATTGCGTGGGCTGTAACCTCGAAGGATGGAATCTTCTTTATTTTTTGCTGGACGTCTGCTGGAAGCCTCTTTAAGCCGTCAAGGATTGTCTCTCTCCTCTCGTCTATTGATAGAAACTGGTTTGCGAGGCAAATTCTAGCCTCTTCAAGGCTTACATTGTAGAGTTTTGAAAACCAATCGTCCACATCGCCCCACTCGCTTTTTGCATCTATGGGCGAGTAGAAATAGTTGAAGTTGGCGTGGGGGCCTAGGACAATTTGTTCTACACGGGCTTTTTCCAAAGACTCTCTAGTAAGGTTTCCAGCTTTCACCTCTCTTGAAACTTTTTCCTCTAAGTCTTTTGAGTCAGCGGCGAAAATGAACTCCCTTTCAAAAACTCTGTAGGCGTGTTCAGCCTTCAAAAGCATAGGCTCATTTATGAACTCTTTAAACCTTATCCCGCCCTTATAGACTTCATAATTATAGGATTTGGGATATGGTATGCCAGCCTGTTCAGCAAACCAGTAATAGTCTTTCTCAATTTCCCCTCTGTTTTCTATTTTCAGGAGAGTTCTCGACCCGACAATTGGTATGGCAAACTTGTTCTCTATGACGCTGCAATTTTCATCTCCGCCGACATAAACTGAGAATGCCCTGTTTGGTATCTGTAAACATTCAAGCTCTAAAAGCTCGTCGACATAATTGACAATTTCTGAATATTTCTCTAAAATTAAAATTACACTTTTCCAGTCGCTGTTCTTTTTTATGTCTTTCGGATCGTTTACAACTTTCAGATCTCTCCTAACAAGACTTGGCAGATCTTCAATGTTTTCATCTGTTTTTCCAACCATAGGGTTTTGAAGGTAAATACGCGCCCTTCCCGGTGTTGTGTAAATGATGCTTCTTAACCCATAGTTGCGTTGTCCCTGCCAGGCATCTAGGGCGGAATGGGACCCCAAGTTTAAACCTATAGGCTCCTTATATTTTTTAACTATCTCCTGCATTTCTTCCCTTTCAATAGCCATAGAGACCCTAGGCTTAATTTTAAACTCTAAGCTTTAAACCTTTTCAACAGCCTTCATTAAAACTTCCTGAAAGGCTGTGTAGGCTCCCTAAAAGTTCATTCAACCCTTATTGGAATATCGTTAACGTATGAAACGTCTATACCTGCTTGAACATTAGCAACTTGTAAAATTATGTTGCCTCTGAATTAATGTAGCATAGGGTAAGCTTAAAGCTCGTATAACTCCAAAATTTTCTCAAAGCTTTCACGATTTCTTAAAGACTTATAATTTTTCAAAGCCTCGATTACGGCGTTTCTATCCTTTCCTCCAAGCCTTTCAGCTACCTTTTCAGCTACTGGACCGCTTATGAAGAGGAACTGGGAAAGAGAGGTTACATTTGAAGGTTTCCTGTTTAAACTTGCCGTTTCAAAATCCACTATGAAGGGTGTGTCTCGGCCATCTACAATTATGTGTTTAGGAGCATGGCTTAACTCTCCATGGTCTAAATGGGCCATGTCAAGACGCCAACACTGCTCCAAAACATCCTTTAAAACTCTCCTTAAACGCCTTTTCCCACGAGTTTTCTCCAGCCATTTTGGAAATAGATCTCCCTCTATAAACTGCATTAATAGAAAGTTTCTGCTTACGTCTATAAGCTTCGGCCCTACTTCCAAGACGTTTGCTGCCTTAAGCATTTGGGCTTCATGGTTCATCATGGAACGGTCCGCATCAACTCTTCGAATTTTAAGGGCAATCCTCTCCCCATCCATATAGGCGATTACCACAATGCCCACGCAGCCTTTACCCAAAACAGGTACATTATAAACTCTTTTTTCACCAATAAACCCTAAACCTGCAACTTTAAGCATCTTCAACTCTTTAATACGTCGTTTAAGCTCGTTGCGGCTGGGCTTTGGATAACATAAAATTAAGGAGTAAGGCTCCTCGTTAAGCTTTTCAATTGAAACTTTTAAGCTTTCAGTAATCACTCAAATTTCCCAACTTCTATCCATAAGAATGTTATCAGCCCTTATACGTTTTAAAATTTAATTGCTTTTTAGCGCTGTTTAGGAGGTTTTAATCCAATAAGGGATATTATTATTCCAAGTGCTGCTAGAACCATGACGTAAGGGAAAACCATGATATATGCACCGAAAAGGTCTCTTGCCTGTCCAGCTAATGTGTTGCCAATAACAGCTCCAGCGCCATAGGCTGTAAAAACCATCCCATAATTTCTCGCGTAGTCCTTTACTCCGAAAAAGCTTGCAGTTGCGGCTGGTGCAATTGCAAGCCATCCGCCGAGGTTTAGCCATAGAATTGCAAAGGCCACAGCGTAAACAGGTATTGATGCGGGATTTGTGAAGATAAGTGCAGAGGCTATGAATATCAAAATGAAGGAGAGAACAGCTGTTTTCAAAGGAGTTATCTTATCTGTCACCCATCCAAAAATGGGACGGCCGAACCCGTTGCAGCAGGCGAAAGGTATGGCCAGCGCTGTTAACAAGCTTGAAATTTCCAACTCAGATATGCCTGCGTTTCCAGCAACTTCTAAACCTACAGGTTTAGAAACTCCTATTGCCATTAGGCCTGCAAGGGTTCCAATGGTATAGCATATCCAAAGGGCGTAGAAACTTTTCTTTTTAATCATCTCGTTTCTGGCTAGTTCAACCTTTGCAGCGGCTTTTGTCTGAGCCGGAGTCCATCCAGCCGGCTTCCAGTTTGCTGGTGGAAGCTTAAGGAATAGGGCGAAAATTAGGATTAGGAGGAAAAATAGTGTTCCAAGAGTTTGAAACATTAAAAACACTCCGAAGTTTGCAGCGAGAAAATCTGAAAAAGGCGCTATTATTGCAGCTGAGAAGCCGAATCCTAAAACTGTTAAGCCCACAGCTAAGCCTCTCTTATCCGGAAACCATTTTGCAGCGGTGGTTATTGGACAATTGTATACAATGCCTACTCCTAATCCGCCTATAACCCCATAGAGGAAAACAAGGGTTGAAGGTGAATTTGCAAAGGATGCGAGGAACCATCCAAGCCCAACGAAAACTGAGCCTACGACAGCCACTTTTCTAGGGCTGTACTTGTCAATGAAACTTCCAACCATGGGCATTGTCAATGCGAAAATTAGTAAAAAGGCTATGAAGGGAATCTGCATTTCTGTGGCTGTAACCTTCAAACCGAAGCCCTGCGGAGGCGGAGTTTCAAACACTTTTTTTAAGGGGATGGAAATAATGCTGTAAGAATATATGGCTCCGAGGCAGAGTTCTATTATTAATCCAGCCAATACTATAAGCCATCTTCCCTTTTCCAGTGAAAAGCCGAACAGCTTGTCTTTTGAACAGTTATCGTCCTGCAATTTAGCCACCTTTTGCCATTGGATGAATTGAGGGAAGAAAATTAACTGGCATGAAATTGTATTTAAGGCTTCTCCATTTTCCGCTGAAATTCTCCGCCAGCTTTTACATATAAAAATTGGAGTGCCATGAATGTTTAGCTTATAAATGGGATGGAAGGCCTTGAAGGGTTTCTATTCTTCCTCGTAGAATTCCTCTGCTTTCGGGGGTGTTGGGCTTAATCCTTTGCGTTCACGTATCTGCCTTATCACTTCAGCTTGCATGGATTCAGGCACTGGGGCCCAACGGCTGAACTGTGTCGCCCAGAATGCTCTTCCCTGCGTAGAGGATCGCAGTTCATCTGCTATTCCGAAGGATTCAGCAACTGGCATTTCAGCCTTAACTATAACCATGTCTTCCTCGTTGACCATGTCTAGGATTCTTCCTCTACGCTTTTGCACTAGCGAAATTACTGGGCTTACAAAGTCGTTTGGAACTTTGCATTCAAAGCTCATTATAGGTTCAAGCAGTTTAGGCTCGCTTAGGAGGAAGGCACACCATATTGGACGCCAAGTCATTGGCAGGATTTGAGCTGGTCCCCGGTGCACTGGGTCTTCATGGATTAATATGTCTTCAAGGTTTACTTTTATCCCGTAGAACGGTTCCTTTGCCAGGACTCCTGTGGCAACCGCGTCTCTGAAACCTGACTTCACATGGTCTAAAATTTCTTCCACATACTGTCTTCCCTTTATTCTGTTTACGAGAACGTTTGTGCCTTCGATTGCAATGACGTTGCGTGCATCTTCCGTTGTCCATCCATACTCCTTTGTAAGTATTCTCTGCCTTTCATCTCGGGTTTGCATTTCATTGATCTTTCCCGTTTTTATGGCTTCTATAACGTCTTCTGGCAGTCTTTCAATGGTTACCCATAGTTTGTTGTGTTTGTTGGGGCTTTTGCCCATTATTGGTGGTCCTTTATAGCTGCGGCTTACGGCTTCACGGTAAATCACAATTGGCTTGCTTATTTTAACCTTTAAACCCGCCTCTTGCATTCGGTAGGCTGTGACTTCAAGGTGGAGCTCCCCCATTCCGCTTAGCAAGTACTGTCCGCTTTCCTTGTCTATTTTGAAGTGGAGGTTTGGATCTTCAAGGGTTAGCTTATGAATAACCTTGTCGAAGAGGGGTAGATCCTTAACGTTTTCAGGCTCCACAGCCACTGTAACCACTGGGTCTGAAACGTATTTCAGCCCTTCAAAGGGCTGGACTTCAACGCCTTCTTCGGCTATGGTTTCGCCGACGTGAAGGGATGGAAGCCCTGATAATGCCGCTATGTTTCCAGCTGGTATGCGTTCCACAATAACCCTGTCTGCAGCCATGCTCATGTAAACCTGCTGTATTGTGCCCTTCTGGCGGCTGTTTACAAGGCGAACTGTTTTTCCCCTTTCAACGGCTCCGCTGAAAACCCTCCCTATTGCCACAACCCCGCTGTGGGGGTCAACCTCAATGGTAGTTATGCACATTAAGAGAGGGCCGTTTGGGTCAACCTTAGCCATGGCCTTTCCCACAGGGCTTTCCGGGTCTCCTGGCCATATTTGGCTCTGCCTGTAGGGCTGCGCCTGAATTGGGGTTGGAAGGTGCTCGCAGAACATGTCCAGTATGGGTTCATATAGGGGAGCCTTTTTGCTTAATGCTTCAACTTTCCTTGCAATTTCTTCAGGTTCTCCTGTGTAGGCTTCAATTATGTCCTTGAAGGTTATGCCTTTAACTTTCATGTGGGGGAGGTTTAAACCCCACTTGTGGAGGGCTGAGCCGAAGGCAACCCTGCCGTCTTCAACTTTTACCTGCCAGTCTCTTTTATGTTCTGGAGGGGCGTACTTTTCAATAATATTGTTTATTCTAACAATTATCTTTGCAAATTTTTTCTGTATGTCCTCAGGGGTTAGCTTCAACTCTTTTATGAGGCGGTCAACCTTGTTTATGTAGAGTATGGGTTTAACTCTCTCACGTAAAGCCTGCATTAAAACAGTCTCTGTTTGGGTCATAGGTCCCTCAACAGCGTCAACTACGACTAGGGCTCCGTCTACGGCGCGGAGGCTTCTCGTTACAGCCCCGCTGAAGTCTATGTGTCCAGGCGTGTCGATGAGGTTTATGAGGTATTCTACGCCTTTAAACTCGTGGACCAAGCTTATGTTTGAGGCGAAAACAGTCATCTGCCTTTTCTGTTCAAGCTCCCAAGAGTCTAGGAAGAGCTTTTGCCCAGCCACCTGTTCACTTATAATTCCAGCTGCTGCCAGAAGGCTGTCTGAGAGTGTTGTCTTACCGTGGTCAACGTGGGCTATGATGCTGGTGTTTCTTATCCTCTCAGGAGTGTTCATAAGTTTAACTATTTCTTCAACTTGCCTATAACGTCCCATAACTAAACCTTCCCCGATTCAGCCGGCATGCTCTTAAACTTAAACTATAAATTGAATTCCCTGTTTCTTTTGACATTACAGTTTCACGCCTTTGTAGGCTACATTGAAGTGAAAATGCATCATATTAACTTTTTGCGTGAAACCCACAACACTTTTAAGAATATAAACGGTGTCTCTTGAACAGTGAACAGTCAAATTAAAGAAATGTGCATCGGGTGTCTATAGCTTGCCAAGGTTTAGACAGACAGCTGAAATCCTCAAAATTATGGAGAGGAAAGAGAACATAAGAAACATAGGAATTTTAGCCCACATAGACCATGGAAAAACAACTTTGGCTGACTCTCTCCTCGCCGGCGCTGGGCTTCTACCCCCTAAAATAGCTGGCCAGGCTAGAGCCCTCGACTATCTTGATGAAGAACAAAAACGTGGGATAACAATTAAAACAGCTAACATTTCCCTTCTACATGGAAGAAGCGGCTGTCCATACGTTATAAACTTGGTGGACACCCCTGGACATGTGGATTTCACAGGTAAGGTTACAAGGGCTTTAAGAGCCATAGACGGGGCAGTTATAGTTGTAGATGCCGTAGAGGAAGTTATGGCTCAAACTGAAACAGTGACACGTCAAGCCTTAGGGGAAAGAGTTAGGCCCCTCCTCTTCATAAATAAGGTTGACAGGCTAATCAAAGAGATGAAGTTGAAAGCTGCTGGAATCCAGAGGAAGATTATCAGAATAATAAAGGATTTCAACAGTTTAATTGAAATTTACGGAGAACCCGAGTTTAGGGTGAACTGGAGGGTTGATCCGCAAAAAAGCACTGTGGCTTTTGGTTCAGCTCTACATCGATGGGGTTTCACCTTGGAAACAGCGCAGAACGCCGGCATAAAAATTAGCGATATTATTGAGGCTTATGAAAGAGGTGAACATCAAAGCCTTGAAGAGATTATTCCCCTTCACAAAGCCATACTTGACATGGTTATAGAAAAAGTTCCAAGCCCTGTGGAAGCCCAAAAATACCGTTTGCCAAAAATATGGAGGGGAGACCTTAACTCTGAAATTGGAAGGAGTATGCTAAACTGCAGCCATGAAGGACCCACGGTGTTATGTATAACGTCGGCTCAATTGGAAAATGGCAGTGGGATTGTAGCCAGTGGAAGGCTTTTCTCAGGATCTATTCATGAGGGAGACCAGGTTTATCTTTTGGGAACTGGAAAGGTACATAGCGTTAAGCAGGTTTCAATTTATATGGGTCCATACAGAGAAATTGTAGACAAAGTGTCAGCTGGCAACATTGCAGCCCTTTCAGGCTTAGAAACCGTTAGGGCTGGAGAAACAGTCGTTAACCCATCCTATAAGGATATAATGGTCCCATTTGAAAGGATAAAATATATTTCAGAGCCTGTTATGACGGTGGCTGTTGAACCTAAAAATCCAGAGGATTTGCCGCGTCTAATAGAAGCTGTGAGTAGGCTTACACTTGAAGATCCAAACCTTTATGCAGCAATTAATAAGGAAACAGGCGAGTATCTGCTTAGCGGCCTAGGTGAGCTTCACTTAGAAGTTGCAGTGAAATTCTTAAGGGTTTACGGTGGAGGAATAGAAATTGCAGCCTCAAAGCCTATGGCGGTATATAGGGAAAGCATTACAGCAAAGGGTATAACAGCTGTGGCTAAAAGTCCAAATAGGCATAACGTTTTTCAGGTTCAGGTGGAACCTTTAGAAGAGAAAGTTTTAGATCTAATGGAGAAAAGCGAGATAACAGAGGCTATGAGCTTAGCGCAGATTGCAGAAGTTTTGTTAAAAAAGGCTGAATGGCCCCGTGAAGAGGCTGGAAAAGTTTTAGCCGTGGACACGCATAAAAACATACTTCTAAACTTAAAGGAGGATATCCAAAATTTCCATGGAGAACTAGACGCCATAGTTAGAGGGTTCCATTGGGCTTGTAGGGCTGGACCCCTATGTGAAGAACCTATAAGGGGATTAAAAGTTAAGCTTGTCGACGCCCAATTTCATGAAAATTTAGCTAACCGCGGCCCGGCTCAGGTAATGCCTGCAATACGCAGGGGAATTTTCAGCTCATTTTTAACAGCCAAACCTGTAATCCTTGAACCATTCTACAAAATTGAAATATCTGCCCCCACAAGCCTTATTGGAGAGTGCTTCAACATTTTAGCGAGGAAACGTGGCAGAATACTTTCATCAGAGCATAAAAATGCATTAACAATGATTATAGGCTACATTCCAGTTGCTGAAATCTTCGGTTTATCTGATGAAATGCGTTCAGCCACCTCTGGACGTGTTTTTTGGCAAAGCGTCTTCAGCCACTGGGAGAGGCTTCCTGAAAACATTGCAGCAGAAGTTATTAGGAAGATTAGAGAGAGAAAGGGGTTGCCCCTTGAGATTCCGAAACCTGCACATTTCATGGATAAATCCTAAGTGAAAAGCATGAGAATAGCCTTAAACAATTTTGTTCCGTTCAACTTGGAGCACACACTTAGCTGCGGACAAGCCTTCAGGTGGGAAAAGATAGATGGTTGGTGGTATGGTGTAGTTAAAGACAGAGTGTTTAAGATAAGGCAGAGGGGTAAAACCCTAGAGTTTGAAAATGTCACCTTCGACTTTGTAAAGTGGTATTTTAGGCTTAACGACAATTTAAAGGAGATATTATGCGAAATAGTTAAGGATGAAAACGTTGAAAAAGCTGTGGAGGCCTTTAGAGGACTGCGGGTCTTACGTCAGGATCCATGGGAATGCCTAATATCATATATATGTGCAACATTTAAGAACATAGGGGCAATTAGGCGTATGCTGCAAACCCTATCTCAAAAGTTTGGAAGCCCAGTGTTCCTTGACGGTTACAAGTTTTATACTTTTCCCACTCCTGAAAAACTGGCTGAGGCAAGTTTGAAGGATTTGGCTGCTTGCGGTTTGGGTTACAGGGCAAAATACGTTTTTGAAACTTCCAGAGAAGTGTTTCGCAATGGTTTCAAAATTGAAAGTTTAAAAAATGAATGTTTTGAAAAGGCTAGAGAAACACTTTTAAGGCTTCCAGGGGTAGGCTTCAAAGTGGCTGACTGTGTTGCCCTCTTCTCCCTTGAAAAGCTTGAAGCTTTCCCGGTAGACGTATGGATTAAACGCGTACTTTTAAAATATTATTCAGAGCATTTTGAAGAGGAATTTTTAAGAAAAATCTCGTTTAAACGGTCTTTAACAGCCTTCGAATATGAAAAGCTAAGCCTTTTTGGCAGAAAATATTTCGGAAAGTTTGCCGGTTACGCTCAAGAATACCTATATCATTTTGAGAGAGCTAAATCTTCTAGATTAGGCCTTCCTCCCTAAGGGTTTGGGCTGCACGGCTTCCATGCGTTGTGGTTATGCATATGGCCTCTGAAACAAGCCTCACAGCCTCTGCATAATTATGCTGTCTTGTTTTTTCAACAGCGTCCTCCAGTTTCAGGTTTACCTCTCTGAACCCTTCAATTTGCGAGGCGTTAGCTGCAATATTCACCTCAGCCATTAAAGCGTTAAAGTACGCTGTCAAAATTTTCTCCCCGCCTGAAACGTCCATAAAATCCATTTTGCTTAAAGTGTCTAAAAGGTTTGAAGCCAGAATCAAGTTTGTCTTTATTTTTTCAGCATAATGAAAAGCCGTAAACGCGATTTTAAGTTCAGACATAGGTTTAATCACCATAAAATTCAATAGGGCTTTCAAACCTTTCCAGACGGAGAATTGCCCCTCATTTTCTCAATTCTAAAACGCACTTCCTCTTCAAGCTTCTCCCTAGAAATCAACCTTCCCCTAACAATTACCTCATTGTTAAAAACTATGCTTGGAACACTCATTATTTGCAAAGCTAATCCCTCTTCCAAACCATCCTTAGTTGTAAGATCCACCTCTTTAAAGGCTATATTAAACTTTTCACTAACCTCTAGGGCAATCTTTTTAGCTGCCTCGCAGCTCGAACATGTCGGAAGAGTAAAAACCTTCAATTCCACAACTCTACACCTGTCCAACAGCCTTTAAGGCCTAATCACATCTTAAACATTTCTGATAATCTTTAAAACCTTGGAAAACACTTATCTTATTTCTCCAACTTCATGCGACTTCTCCCGCAAACTCCTTTTTTTCCGTTAACAGCAACTAACACTCATGAAAGGCGTTTTCCGCCACACTGAAACCCAAAGCCAGCACTAAAAAGCTTAACGCCCAAGCCTATTAAGCTTATCCCCATAAAGCCTCGCATTCATAGCTCGCGCCGCGCGCCGACCCCCTTCATAATGTGTGAGTGTTCATGTGAGTGGGGGTTATTGGTTGTGGTTGTTGGAAAGCTTTATTAGTAACCTTCTCATAGGC
>JBBITX010000016.1:0-24415 GCA_037440545.1 Candidatus Bathyarchaeota archaeon | reverse complement strand
GGACAAGCATGGCGGGCTTTGGACCCGCCGACGGGAGTTCGAATCTCCCCCGGGCTACATGAACCTTCAATTTAAACAGAGGAAGCACACAAATATTATTCATTGTATTTTTAATGAAACTTCAAGGGAATATTTATTATTCTACTTGGATTGGGAGTTCTTTATTGTAGTCGACGACTACGTTTACCCCGCGTTTTCTAAACTCTTCGTCTAGGCTTGGGTCTCCAGTGTCCACTTTTAAGCTTTTCAGGTTTTCCATTTTGCTTTTTGTAGCAACTACAATTATGTTGTCTATTCCAACTTTCCAGATTACTTTTGGGCTTATCTGCTGGTTTCCTCTTCCGAATATGAAGCCTTGCCCCCCTATTGGCGTAACTATAATCTTTGCTCTTTCTTCTTTTATTTTCGTCAGTATCTTTTTTTCGTTAACGTCTTTGGCTATTAGTTTCTTATCGCGGAACAGGTCGACTCCTAAAAGAGTTTTCTCTGTTTCTAACAGGTCTCCTATGATGCGGGTTGTTGTTCCTGGGCCGACTATATATATGGTGTGAGGTTGCATGTTTTCAATGATGTAAATTGCTATTGCCGCTTGATTGCGTAACTCAGTTTCTGTAATTTGACTCGCCATTTTTGCACCTTGGATGTACCGGGGTTCGTAGGGAACTAACATATAACCATAAAGTTCAGCTGAAACCCTTCCATTTCTAAAGGCTTCCTCGTCAACATCCATAACTTCAGCCTCTTTCAGAGGCAAACCTTCAAACAGGTAGGCTGCAGCTGTTTTTGCTCCAGCTGAAGGGTTGACGGCAAAGACAGCGCTATGCATTTTCACTCCTGTGGGGACGCCTAACACTGGTAGGCCTGTGTCTACAGCCCTAAAAACGTCGCGGGCTGTTCCATCCCCCCCACAGAAAACAAGTAAATCTGCGTTCATCTCCCTAATTTTTTTCGCGTTTTCCACAGTGTCTTCAGCGCATGTCTCCTCTTTTCTTTCACCAACCACATTGTAGAGGAAGCCGAAGTTTTCAATTTCATATTCTCCCATGCTTCCAGCTCCTACAATAAACCTTAAATTGTCTTTGAAAGGCTTTAGCTCTGAGAGGAAGCGTTCAGCCCTTAAAGGCGCTATTGGTTTAGCTCCGAGGCTTATAGCCTTTTTCATCGTCGCCTTTCCATCAGTGCCTTTAAGTCCAACTGTTCCTCCCATTCCTGCAACTGGATTAACGAGGAACCCTATGGTCTTCAATGAGGTTTTCCGCCCAAAATTCTTCCGCTTCTTCCATTCAACTGAAAATCTGCCTTTAAACTCTATGGTTATAGGAAAGGTAAAAATAGAATGGTTTGGGGATTTTATCCTATATATCTTCTTTTAACTTCGTCAAGCCATGGATATAGCTTCCTAAGTTTCCTCATGGCTTCCTCAACTTTCTCGGTTGGATATTCGTAGGGCAACAGCTTACGGCTTAGGTAGTCTGAGTAGGCTTGCATGTCGAAATAGCCGTGTCCGCATAACAGGAAGAGAATAGTTTTCTCTTCGCCCGTCTCCTTGCATTTCAGTGCTTCGTCTACAGCTGCCTTTATAGCGTGGGCTGGCTCCGGAGCTGGAATTATGCCTTCTGTTTGTATGAAAAGTTTGGCAGCGTCGAAAACTTCAACCTGGTTGTAGGCAATTGTCTGCAACTTTTTATGTGAGGCTAGTAAGCTTATAGTTGGAGCTATTCCATGGTAGCGTAGGCCTCCTGCGTGAATGGGAGGCGGTATGTAGTCATGTCCTAAAGTGTGCATTGGAACTAATGGCGTAATGCGCGCTGTGTCTCCATGGTCATAAGTGTATTCACCTTTAGTCACTGAGGGACAGGCTGTGGGTTCTACAGCCACGAATTTAACGTCTTTAGGCGCTTTTCCAGAAACCTTGTCGTAGTAGAAAGGCCAGAAAATTCCGGAGAAGCTGCTTCCCCCGCCTATACATCCGTATATTACGTCTGGATAGTCTTCTGCCATTTCCATCTGTTTCTTTGCTTCAAGTCCAATTACGGTTTGATGTAGCAGAACATGGTTGAAAACGCTTCCTATTCCATAATTAGTATCCTCATTTGTTAGAGCATCGTCAATAGCCTCGCTTATGGCTATGCCTAAACTGCCAGGATTATTCGGGTCTTCTTTCAAGATTTTCCTTCCAGCCTCTGTGTGTTCACTTGGGCTTGCATAGACATCTGCACCGTAGGATTCCATCATAATCCTTCTGTAGGGTTTCTGCTGATAACTTACCTTAACCATGTAAACAGTGCATTTCAAACCGAAAAGCATACATCCGAACGCTAAAGCTGAACCCCATTGGCCGGCTCCAGTCTCCGTAGCCATTCGCCTTATGCCTTCCTTCATGTTGTAGTAAGCTTGGGCAACTGCAGTGTTTGGCTTATGGCTGCCGGGAGGGCTAACGCCTTCATATTTATAGTAGATTTTTGCAGGAGTCTTCAGCGCCTTTTCAAGCCTTACAGCCCTAAAAAGAGGGGTAGGCCTCCAAAGCCTGTAAACATCCCTAACCATTTCAGGGATGTCTATCCAACGCTCTTCGCTGAACTCTTGAGCTAATATTTGTTTGGGAAATATTTTTGGAGCTACCCCGCCTCCAGGCGCCCTTGTTTCTGTTTCTATGAAGGGCGGTAAAGGCCTGGGCAGGTCTGGCAGTATACAGTACCACTGTTTCGGTATTTCCTCTTCTTCTAAAAAGAATTTTACCGAAGGCATATGTTCTTCCTCCTACATGTGGTTACATAAAAGACTTACATGTCATATTTAAGTCTTTTGAGTATAATTTTATACGTATACGAACACATCTGAAGCCATTAACTGTTTAAGCGGCACGTTAACTGGCTTTTGTATTTCAGATATGTGGGCTATCTTCTTGGAGAAAACTACATAATGCCATGTAGATTTCGGAGGAAGAAGCTCGCCTTTCAAAGCTGCCTCTATAACCTTGTTTTTCGGGTATTCTTTCCGGCTCATCCAAGCTTTGACGCCTATTTCAGGAGATTGGTAGTCTACGAAAATTACTGGAATTTTTGAGCATCCTAGAGCTTGCAATGCCCCTATTCTGTGGTGGCCGTCAAGTACCACTTTTGTTTTAAAATCTGCAACTATGGGCTTTTTTAGGACTCCATCACTTTCAATTTCAGCTTTAAGGCTGGCAAGCCTTTTTCCATCAATTTTCTCATGAGCTTTTAAAGTTGACATTTCAACCATATGAACGCCGAAGCATGGGAGAAAATCTCTGCCTACTCTCTTACTGCGCTGCACTTTTGCGTCCCTCTTTATACACGGTTCTTCAAATCTATTCCTAAATGTATATTTATGTTCATAAATGTAGACAAACATATTTATACTTTATTGAACAAAAATGTACATGAAGGAAGAAGAAATGTGGAGCAGCATTAAAAAGTATTTGGAGGGTTATCCTGAAAGGCTTAAGGTAGCCCGCGTGCTGGTGGAAAATGGATTAAGTGTCAGAAATGGGAAAATTTACCTTAACGAAATTGAAATTCCACCTGTCCGTGTAGCCAGAGCAGCCGGAGTTGACAGGCGAACAGTAAACGAAACTTTAAAAGCCATCAAAGCCAACAGGGAATTAAGCCTCATATTTGAAGGCTTAAGGTCTGCAGGACATTCGCTAAAAGAGGTTGCCAGACATATAGACTTAGGAGTTGTTGAAATAACCCCTGTTGACGCGCGAACGCCAGGCATACTTGCGAACTCAGCGTCAATCCTTGCAAAGAACGGTTTAAGCATAAGGCAAGCCATAGTTGATGATCCGGAACTTTCACCTGAACCTAAACTTGTGCTAATTGCTGAAAAGAAGATTCCGGGAGAACTAATTTCAGAATTTTTAAAGGTAAAGGGTGTAGCAAAGGTTTCTGTTTATTAAATAGGCCCTGAAAAAGCCGAATTTGCAATGCACTCCCATAAGTCGCCCGCCATAGTTCATCTTGCATTCGAAAATCTTAAAGTAAACTAAAGATAATCTGCCTTTCTATACCTACCTGACTTATTCTTTAAAGTTAAGAGGGGACATACATCTCTAAATTTTGTGCCTTTTGGAAATATTTAGTTCCTTCTGATCCTTTATGGGATGCTTTAGATTCCAAACAGTTAAGGTTATCTAATGTTTTAAGGAAGAGAAAAATAGGCGGGTTTAATTTTACGGTTTTCTGTAACTACTTTCCTTTCCATGATGGTTTTCTCTTTTCAATAAAAGCCTTTGCGCCCTCTTTTTGGTCTTCGGTGCTGAATAATTGTGTAAAGAGTTTAGCTTCATACTTTAAGCCTTCAGATAAGCTTAGTTCCAAAGATTCATTTATTGCCTCCTTGGCTGCAGCTATCATTAGGGGGCTTTTTTCCTTAACCTTATTAATAAACTCGTTAACTGCCTCCATTAGCTGGTCTGCTGGGACAACTTTGTTAATTAAACCAAGAGCTGCCAATTCTTTAGCTGATAATCTATCCCCGGTAAAGATCAATTCTTTAGCTTTCTTCTCGCCAATGAATCTTGGAAGCCTCTGAGTTCCACCGCCTCCAGGGATTAGTCCAACATTTACCTCAGGCTGGCCGAAGACTGAGTCTTCGGTTGCAAATATGACGTCGCATGTTTGAGCCAACTCAAAGCCTCCTCCAAGACAGAAACCATGAACTGCCGCTATGACTGGTTTAGGCATTTCCCTTATTATTTTCCCGATTACGAAGGAGGTTCCAAACTCCTTTAATACCTCCTGGATTTCCAGAGGCCCGTATTCCATGAAAGCCCTGAGGTCTGCTCCTGCACTAAAGGCCTTACCTGATCCCTTAATAACAACAACTCTTATATCTTTGTCTCTGCCAACATCTTCTAGAACCAACTTTAACTCCTTTCGCATCTCATTGTCTAAAGCGTTATAGCGTTCAGGATTGTTTAATGTTATCCAGGCAACGCCATCCTTCTTCTCACAAATTACTTTTTTAAGCTCGGTCATTCCCATCATTACCTCACGTTACCCTTTACTCTTCTTTTATATTAATTTATTTTTCCCTGCAGATAAGCATATTTCAGCTTCTGCCTCCTTTTACAAAAAAGTTAAATGATACCTTGCTATACATAGAACCGCGGAAGGAGGTTTGTAATGAAAACCGAAGTCCCCATTATGGATGGACTTTTTGAATGGCCGTCACAGAACCCTCGTCTAATAGCTACCAAATGTCAACGGTGCGGCAGCATACAGTTCCCAAAATCAAATGTGTGTAACAACCCTGACTGCGATCACAGTGGAGCAGTTGAAGAATGCTTTTTAAGCAATGAAGGAACCCTCTACACATATACATTACACGCTTATAGTTTAAGGGAGCCTTTCCAGTACCATGTAGGACCCTATATAGTTGGCGCTGTAGAATTACCTGAGGGCATAACAGTCGTTGGCCGAATAAAGGTTTCAGACGAAAAACTATTGAAAATAGGCATGAAGATGAAGCTTAAAATTGATAAGCTATATGAAGACGAGGAAAAAGTGTATTTGAGTTATTTTTTTGAGCCGGTGGTGTAAATATGGTTGGAAGCGCAATTGTTAGTGCGGCAATAACAGACTGGGTTGAAGCTGGACATGCAACTCCCCTACTTATCGAAAAACTTGCAGATGTTGCAGTAAAAGCCCTTAGAGAAGCAAAGATGACGCCAGGAGAACTTGACGCCATAATCACAAACACTACATCAATACCTTTTGACAGTCCCTCTTATATAACGACAAGCGCTCAACATTTCTCCCATAGACTAGCGGAGAGAATAGGCACTCGGGATGTTCAATGTATAAATGTTTGTGCAGCGTGCGCCAGCGCCTCAATTTCCTTCGCAGTTGCAGATTCGATGATTAAAACTGGAGTGCTTAGAAAAGTGCTTGTAGCAGGGATTGACAATTCACCAAGGGGATTCTACCTACCGGGACAGGCTGTCCTTGACCCAGACCCATATGCTGCTGCAATAAAAGTTGTCGGCGCAACCAATCCAGCATATTGGGCTATGTGGGCGAGGCGACGTGCATACGAAATGGAAAAAACCGTTGAAGATATAAAGGAAGTTATGGCGCTGGTCAAAGAAATTCACAGCGAATATGGAGCTAGAAATCCATATGCAAGATACAAACGTTTATTCTCAGCTAAAGACGTATTAAGCTCCCCAGTGGTTTGCGATCCCCTCCACCTTTACATGATATGCGCCACAAGCAGCGGAGGAGGAGCCGCAGTTGTAACAGACAACGAAACCGCTAAAAAGATAACAGATAAACCCGTGAAGATAGCCGCCTCAAACGTTGGGGGACCAGTTTACGGCGAACCAATGCCCCGCCTACGTGTCTTCTCAACGGCAGGTGGAGAAAAAGCTCTTAAACCATTCACAGAATGGCGCAAACCTATAGAAAGAGCCTACAAATTAGCGGGTATAACAGCTGAAGACGTAGACATCATTGAATGCCACGACACAAGCTGTTTCCATACCATAAACTGGATCGACCAGCTAATGGGATGGGAAAAAGAGGAAACAGATAAACTCATCAGGGAAAGACAAATCAGACATGATGGAACACTTCCAGTGAACTTAAGTGGAGGAACAGCATCCTTCGGAGAAGCAGTAATGAGCCAAGCATTCGTAATGATCCATGAACTCTTTAGACAACTAAGAGGAGAAGCACAGGAAAGGCAAGCGAAAAAGAAACTTGATATAGGAGTATGCACGGCATACGGAGCCTACGGCGCCTATGGCTGTATAATACTCGAAAAGGGATGGTGAAACTCCACAGTCACAGCAACCTCAATAGGCCTATGCATTAACCATTTAATCTCCTCCATTCTTTCATTAACCTGTCACACTCAAAAGCCATTAGAGTAGATGAAATAGCCTCATTAAACAGATTAATTATTAAGACCTTATGTTAACAATTTAATTTACTCTTTTAGCTTTACTTTTGCGCTTTCCCACAAGTGGGACAGAAAACTTCATCCCCACTTAATTCGGCATTACAGTACTTGCAAACACGAATCGATGTGGGTGCCTGCGAACTTATGCTAGTTTTATGTTTAATGAGAACGTTGCTAACTCTATCTTCGATTCTTGGTAAAATATAATGTTCAAATTCGCGTATTTCCTCTTCAAGTTGAATTTTAACTATGCCGCTTATCAACAAAGCAAATCCAGTTACTCCTAAAATTACGCCGAAAAGCTGCAGAAGCACGCCTACAAGCTCCATTAACTGAATGTTAGGAAAAACCTTTAAAAGATAATCCATTAAAAAAGTTTGATGAAAAATCGCTAAAAGTCCAAAAAGATACGCGATCAATCCCATTGTTAAAAAGAGACTTCCAACAGTTAATGCTTTCATTCGGATTTCACCAGAGCTATTCTACATTTAAGATTGATTTAAATATTTCATCTTCAAACGTCACTTAATCAAAACCTATAAACATATTTTTAATAAAATTAGTCTTTGCTGTGGGTCTTCTTATGGAATTTAGATAAAAAGTGATAGGTTACTTGTAGGGAACGTACTCCTTTCCGAGAAGTTCTCTTCCAATCACTATTTTCTGTATGTTTTGTCCGCCTTCTGCTCCTACTACGTAGGACATTACGCCGCGCCAAGCTGCCTCAAACAAGTATTCTTTAGTGTAGCCTGCAGCCCCAAACCACATCATGGCTTTTTCAGCTGCTTTAAGCGCTAAGAATGGGCCTTTCCACTTAATCATGGATATCCATTTGGCTATTTCAGTCGGCTTGAAGGTTTTTGCCTCTGAAACCTTAACTGGAAGGCCCTCTTCTGCGTACCTAATGTCCTGCATCCATGCGGTTTTCATATTCATAAGCCTTAAAGCTTCCATTTCCATGTATATTTCAGCCAGTTCAAACTGTATTGCCTCATACTTGGCAAGGGGCATCCCAAAAACTTTCCTTTCTTTTATGTATGGAATGGCATCATTTAGGATTCGACGGATGACTCCTGCGCAGCTTGCACCTATCATTAACCGAGCATTGTCGAAGCCTTCCATTGTGCCATAAAAGCCCCTTCCCACCTCTCCAAGCCTATAATCGTCTGGAATCCTTACATCATCCATTATGAAGCCTCCTGTGGAAATTGCCATTCGCCCGGAATCTCTGTAAGGCTTTACTACTTCAACTCCGTCTGCATCTATTGGTACAAAGAAGGCAGTCATGTTGCGGTGCGGGGCCTCAGGTATTAACGGGCCTGTTCTAGCATTAACCCAGTAGCCTCCACCCCAAATTTTGCATTCTTCCGTGCCGCTGATAAAGGTTTTTTCCCCGTTGAGAACCCATTCGTCCCCCTCTTTCCTCGCCGTCGTCTTAAACCCCGCAACGTCTGACCCTCCACCAGGCTCCGTAGCCCCGATACCTATGAACTTCTCGCCTCTTATCGCAGGCTTCACATATTTTTCCCTTACACTTTCTGAGCAGTATCGGTTAATTGTGAATCCCCATCCTGTCTCAACAGCCATGAAAGCCGCCGCCGTGGCGATTGTAGGATCGTAGTATCCTATGGTTTCAGCAATTAGCACCTGTGTTTTCCAATCTAAGCCAGCCCCCCCATGCTCCTGAGGCACGGTTCCCATTATAACGCCAAGTTGACCTAAACCTTCAGCAATATCTTTAGGATAAGGATGCCCCCTATCATCCATTTCCCGGACTCGCTCCGGCGTAAGATTTTTCTCACACCATTCTTTAACAGCTCTAACTATTAGCTGCTGACTTTCAGTCTCGGTAAAATCAAACACCATACTTTACCCTCCCTAGAGGTTACTGTTAAAAAACTAACCTAAATAAATATTTATTGGACCATGATTGCTGCTTTCTTGCAAAAAAGTCAATAATATATGCGTTTATAGAATAAAACAGTTAGCCTTTTCCATGCAGGCAATCAGTTACAAGTTTAGCGACATCCCCTGGCTTTTCAGCAACTTTTATTCCAGCATTTTTCAAAGCTTCAATTTTACTCTCAGCTGTTCCTTCCCCTCCCATAATTATTGCGCCTGCATGGCCCATACGCTTGCCAGGTGGAGCTGTACGACCAGCTATATATGCCACTACAGGTTTTGGATAATTCACCTTTGCCACGTAGTCTGCTGCCAGCTCTTCTAGGTTTCCGCCAATTTCACCTATCATTACCACGGCTTTTGTCTGCTGGTCTTCTTCAAACATTTTTAGCACGTCGATAAAGTTTAAGCCTGTTATAGGGTCTCCTCCTAAACCTATACATGTGGATTGTCCAAGGTTTTTCATAGAGAGACCTGCAGCGATCTCGTAGGTAAGTGTGCCGCTTCTTGAGATTATTCCAACATTTCCAGGTTTGAAAATATGTGAGGGCATTATTCCCAGCCTGCTTTTGCCAGGTGTTATTATTCCAGGCGTGTTTGGTCCAATTATTATGGAGCCAAGCCTTTTTGCATGTTCCATCATGATAATTGAGTCTTTTATAGGAATTCGCTCTGTTATTACTACTAATATTTTTATTCCGTTCTCCAAAGCCTCTAAAACTGCGTCTGAGGCAAAGGGCGCTGGAACAAAAATTATGCCTGCATTTGCCGGGTGTTCTTTCAAAGCCTCCTCCCCAGTGTCGTAAACTGGGACGCCATGAACTGTGGCTCCTCCCTTTCCAGGCGTAACTCCTGCAACTATTTTGGTTCCGTATTCAAGCATTAGTTTTGTATGGAAGCTTCCCTGAGTTCCAGTTATTCCCCAAACTATTGCCTTTGTATTTTCATCTATTATTATTCCCATTTTAATCCACCACGGTTTTAGATATTTCAACGGCTCTTTGCGCCGCCTCTTCCATACTTTCTAAAACTTCAATTCCGGCTTCTGTAAGTATTCTCTTCCCTTCCTCCTCGTTTGTACCGACAAGCCTTATAACCATAGGCTTCGTTGCTCCAACCGTTTTTTTCGCTTCAAGTATTCCTCTAGCAACATGATCGCAGCGGGTTATTCCACCAAGAATGTTGATGAAAACCACCCTGACGCTTGGATCTGAAAGAACTATACGTAGGGCAGCAGCTATTCTCTCAGGTGGAGCCCCTCCTCCTATGTCCAGGAAATTCGCCGGTTTACCTCCATAAAATTGAATGGTGTCCAATGTCGCCATAACCAAGCCTGCTCCATTTCCAATAACTCCTATTTCCCCCTCAAGTTTCACATAGGCCAAATCGTTCTTCATGGCTTCGATTTCCTGCCATGTTAATTCACCCTCCTCCTCTAAAAGTCTCTTTCTGTATTCTTGTTGACGGAATAAGGCGTTGTCGTCGATGATTATGCGGGCGTCTGCTGCAATGAATTTTCCATCAGCCGTTTCAATAAGGGGGTTCATTTCAATTAATTCTGCGTCGTATTCCAAACCTATCCTATATAATCTTTCAAAAATTCTTCCAAGCTCAGATAAGGCTCCACCGCCATAACCCATCTTTCTTACAATCTGCCGTGCATTGAAAGGATAAAAACCTTTCAACGGATTTATTTGAAACTTTATAACTTTTTCAGGAAATTGCTTGGCAATCTCTTCTATATCCATCCCACCAGTAGAAGAGGCAACTGCAACATAGCATCGGTTAAATCTGTCAATTGTTATGCCGAAATAAAGCTCTTTTTTAGCCTGAACTTTCTCCTCAACCCAAACACTTTTAACAGGCATGCCTTTTATCTGCATACCTAAAAGCTTCTCCGCCGCCCTCTCAACTTCTTCAATAGAGTCTGCAAACAAGATGCCGCCAGCCTTACCTCTTCCCGCGACAAGAACTTGCGCTTTAACAACAAAAGGGGGATTTATTTTAGCCGCCACCTCACGGGCTTGGCTTACGCTTGTAGCGAGGCCGCCTTGTGGTATTGGTATGCCAAACTTTGCAAGAATATTTTTTGCTTCATACTCATACAGTTTCATTATTATCCCTCAACACCATGCTTCCCTATCACATACATGAATATTCTAAAGTAATAATAGGCGGCTGAGTATTTAACATCTCCACCGCTTAACTTATTTAAACGCCAACTAAAGTTTTACCTTTTATTTAAAATTTTCGTGAGCAAAACATCTGCTGACTGTAATATACTAACGCGAGCATTGTGGCATGCCTTGCTAATGACGCGTTCGCTCTTCATTTTTATATGGTCTCAACGTTTTTGGTTAAATTTGAGAAAAGGGGGTTGAAGCGTTTAAGGCTTATGTATGGTGTTTTTAAACTTTCAAATATTTTCTAGCTTGATTTTTCAAGATGAATATAGCCTATATATGTATCCTCTTTGAGGGTTAAGTCTAATTGCTTAGCAACATAGTTTGGATACTCGAACTTAATGCTGTATTCTGTGTCGCGGTCTAATCCGTCGAACTCGAATGTTCCGAAGAAATCTGTAAATGTAACTTTTTCATCGCCTTTTTTGCTTGTGAGTGTCACCTTCACATTTTCTGCACATTCATCTGTATCTTTAAGCGCCACATTTCCAGCTATGAAAAATTTAGTCATCCTTTCAAGGTGCTTGTAGTAAACGTTAGGCTTAGTGCCTTTCTCTGGAGAAGCAACCTGGACAGACTCTGTCTTCATTATTTTGTTAATTTCGCTTTTTGTGTCGTCTAAATCGCCGAATATTATGGCTCCGCTTGGACATGCTTGGACGCATCTTGGAATTTCTCCTCTTTGAATTCTATGTACGCAGAATGTGCATTTCTGAGGTATTCCCCTTTCATCATTCCATGATATTAAGCCGTAGGGACATGAGTTCACTAATTCTTTGCGACCAGCGGCTTTAACTGGATCAATTATTACGATTCCATCACTTCTTTTATAAACAGCCTCTTCTCCCCCTGCCTTCAAACATGGAGGGTTATCGCATTGCATGCAGAGCATTGGCATGTACACTACCTTAACATAGGGATATTTCCCCCTTTCTCTTTTGATGAGTTTTATGAATGTTTGTCCTCTTTTCTTCATACCTAACGAGAATGGTGGGTAATCATTCATCCAAAATTCGTCTTTGCATGCCACAAAACAGGCGTAGCATGCTATGCACTTAGATATGTCAATTACCATGGCATACTTTGTCATTTAGGCTTTCCTCCATTTCTCAACTTCAATTAGACATGAATTCGGAGCCATACCGCTTGCATTTTTCGAAATTAAACGAGATGGCGTGAGCAAATTGACGCATCCTCCACGGTCAGGCGATTCCTCTGCGCCCTCTATAGGTTCATATTCAGCGCTTCCCATATATGAATGTACCACTCCAGGACGCACTCTTTCAGTTACTTCGGCAATGCATATAACAGAGCCTCTATCGTTATAAGCTTTAACTAAATCCCCGTCTTTTATTCCCCTTTTTTCAGCGTCAGCTGGATTAATTCGCATGATCCAGTAATGGTATCCATCTTCAGATTGGCGTCTATGATCTGGGACGTCATTAATCCAGCTATCCTTCCCATCGTACTGCGTGAAGAAAGTGAACCTTGGATGGGGAGAAATTAGCTGAAGCGGATACTTGCGTGCAATAGCACTTTGGTGCCCCTCCCATGAAGGTATATATTTTGGCACAGTGGGTCTTTCAGGGTCGTTCGGATCAAACCTTTTAAGGGTTTCAGATTCAAATTCAAGGAGTCCTGTAGATGTTCCTAGGCCATATCCATCTGGCAAACCCAAAATTTTCCCTCCTGTAAACCCTGGATCAGGAGTATCTCTCTTCCTTCCTTCGGCAAACCATCTCAGCGCAGGAGTTGACTTGTAAGGCTTCTGCAGAGGAACAACAAAGTATCCTTTTTTCTTAAAATCATTCCATGAAATGTATTTTGGCAAATCTGAAGCTTCAAACATTCTCTTAACCCAATCTAGGTCTGTTAAACCGTCCTCTGTGTATTTCTCATAGAAGCCGAGTCTCTTTGAAACCAACGCGAATATGTCATAATCAGATTTTGATTCCCCTAGAGGTTCTATACATTTCATTTCTAAAGCTATGATCCGATGGTTTGTTGCGTTTGAAGCATGAGCTGAATACCCTCCTGCCGAGCACCATTCCCCTATGTCCCATCTTTCAAAGTTAGTGCATGCTGGAAGTATTAAATCAGCGAATTTTGCTTCACCTTCAAACCATATGGATTGATTAACAACAAATTCAAGCTTGTCGCTTCTATACATTTTAACCCACCTGTTAGTTTCCGTCATTGTTGAAATATAGGATGAACCGTACCTCCAGAACATTCTGGCAGTTGAAAATCCATCCTCAGGATATTTATATTTCCTGAACTGAGCCTCAGGGTATATCCCTGCAAAGCCTTTCCCTCTCCATTCAACTGGAGGGCTTAAAATAGCTTCTGGAAGTAGCAGCCGCAACACATGTTGTCCATGCGGCTCGTTTATTGTCCATCTTACAGGTCTCTTGGTTATGCCCCGTGCCAGCAAAGTTGTAGCTGCTGTGTTTGTGGTGTCCCCTGAAATTCCCCCTTCGGAGTAGCCTGGAAAATAAAACTGGGCGTTAAAGGGTGCTCCAGAGTTTGTTCCCCAAATGTTTATTCCAGGCTTTCCAAGGCCTTGCATGGCAGCTAGAAGAACAAGCATCCTTGACCATTCATGGCCGTATGCAGCTCTGCAAGCTCCTCCATGTCCGCCTCTTCCACAAGCAATCATAGTTCTTCTCTTAGCCCACTCCCTGGCTAAAGCTCTTATTTCACGCGCGGGGATATCACAGATTTTCTCAGCCCACTCTGGTGATTTAGGCTGACCCTCCTCCTTGCCTAAAACGTAGTCTCTCCATTTTTCAAACCCTAATGTTCTCTTTTCAATGTATTCCTTATCATATGTGCCTTCCGTTATCCATGTGTATGCAATTGCCAATGCTAGAGCCGTGTCTGTTCCAGGTCTTGGAGCAAGCCACTTGTCAGCAAAGCTTATGGCTGTCCAGTTGTAGAAAGGATCTATAAACACCATTTTCACACCTAAATCTTTAAGCCAGAACCTCCATGGAACTGATTCGTTACCTGCGTAAATACCGTTAATTGCATGTGGGTCACTTGACCAGAATACTATCATTTCGCAGTTTTTTAATGCGTCTTCTAGGAGGTCGTATTGTTCTGGTATGCCTAGTCTCCATGAGAAGCCCCAGTGGTGCATTGCCCCCCAGAACCATCCTTCCCAGCTGTCAGGGTTATGATCCGCATAAGTAGCCCCTAAAATAGCCATAAACCTATGATATGCACTTAGTCTATACCCTATGTTTCCCCAACTGTGATGTGAAGAGGCAGTAGTTATTATTGCAGGCGCTCCGTAATTTTTTACTATACGCCCTATTTCCGAAGCTAAAATGTCAAGAGCTTCTTCCCAGCTGATCCTTTCATATTTGGATTTACCTCTGTTTTCAGGTCGCCTTTGACCCTGCGGGTTAAAGTCTACCCTTTTAAGGGGATAAAGAATCCTATTCGGCGCGTAAACCCTAGCCCTCTCGGTGAATGTGTAACTGGCGAGAAGAGCCCTTCTTGGAGGTTTAAATATTCTGCCTCGTGCTTCAATAGCCCATGATTCAGCGTCACTTGGCCCTAACTCTATTGGTTCAACACGGGTTATTCTTCCATTCTTTACAAATACAAAAACGGGCCCACCTTTTGTGCAGTTAGTGTACCGTAATGTCCCATCGTTTAACAACACACCAAAATCCTCAGACATATTTTAAACTCCTTCCCTAGCGGCTGTAGCGATCTGTTTCTCCATAAACTGCTAATGGGTATAATCTATCCGATGACGGTGAGTCCCCCGTCGACATAAATTATTTGTCCAGTTATATAGTCTGAAGCTGGTGATGCAAGGAATACACATGCGCCAATTATGTCTTCAGGCTTTTCTATTCGACCAAGAGGAATACTTTCCAAGTATAATTTGAGACGCTGAGGATCTTTAAATGTCGGAGCGAAACCAGTATCAACTATTGCTGGAGCAATTGCGTTAACGTTTACATTGTATGGAGCCCACTCTGCAGCTAATGCTTTCGTCAACATGTCGACGGCGCTTTTTGTAGTGCAGTAACCAAGGTTTCCAGGCCACTTTGTAACTCTAACACCTCTAACAGATGAAACATTTATGACTTTACCCTTTCTTCTTTCAATCATAACCTTCCCAAACTCTCTGCAGGTCAACATAATCCCCTTTACATTAACGTCAAAAAGCATGTTCCATTCTTTTACTGGAAACTCTGTTGCTGGACTCTTAGCATTGTAACCCTGCGAGTTCACTAAAATGTCCACTTTCCCGAAATTGGACACTACCTCATTTTTCAGTTTAGCTACACTTTCCTCGTTAGTTACATCAACTTGGTAAGCAACAACTTCAGAGCCAGTCTCAGCCTGTAACTCTTTAGCAATCCCTTTTAAAGCCTCTAAATTTCTACTTGCGATGGCTACCTTAGCCCCGTAACACGCCAAGCCCTTAGCCAAATGTCTACCTATTCCGCCTCCGCCGCCAATAACAACTGCTATTCCACCATCCAACCTGAACAAATCTTTCAATCTTATATCCTCCTAACATATCCGCTCTTTCCACATGTTTACTTAGATTAAACCGTTAATTCTTTATAAAGTTAATTGCTTTGCAAAACTGCGGCTGGAAGCTTAAAATTCAACTTTAAAATGTAGATAGGAGCTTGAGGTTAGGTTGCATCCAGCTGTTGAACACATCCTATTTTTCTCAAATTTTTATCTACTGTTTCTTTTAATTCTTTCAATTTTTGTTGTTTTTCGCATTCATTTAGGTGCATGACTTGATCCACTTTCTGCATTATAAGTCTATTAGTAAAAACATAGGACATGCGTTCTTTAAACGCTTGTATTCTGTCATATATTCCATATTTCTCTCTGAGATTAATTGAGTTTTCGATTAACTTTATTATTAATTCAGCGATTTTTGTTCTTTCAAGAAATCTCGTTTCATAACTTATCCATTGATGCCAAGATGGCATTTGCATCCCCAGGATGTAGTCCTCTAAATTTTTGAAAATGGGCTTGTACCCATATTTTTCAGGTTGATCAAAGGCAAGCGAGCCTGGATCGAGAAGAATCATCGGGCCAAAAGCATAGTTGATATTTTTAAAATCGCGGTTCACAATGCATATTTTCTCCCAGAGTTTCAATGTGTCGTTGATGGTTTCAAAATTCTCATTGGCTAGGGCAAACATAAAAAAGACTATTAAATCGATTTTTTCTCTGTAATTCTGGCAAATTTTTATGGTTTTGAATAACTCATTGTTTGTATAGTTTCTGCCATGGGCTATTCTGACGCTTTCAGCTCCTGTTTCAGGGGAAATTGTTAATGTTAATGGAATCCCTATTTTGGATAAGCTTCTTACATACTCTTCATTTAAAGGTTCAAAAAGCTCCATGGAAATGTGCATTAAAGAAATATTTGCAGCTCGAACAGTCCTTATCAATTTTTCATAATAGCTCTTGCCTCCCATTCTAGGATCTTGAAAGAGGAAAACCATTTTAACGCCTTGTTCATGGAGCTTTTCTAAGTCTTCAACTATTTTCTCTGGTTTTCTAAAAGAGGGCTTATCTCTTTTCAGGTATTTTTTATAACTGTAGGATGAACCTCCACATGACGCACAATTGTATATGCATCCACGGCAAATGGGTATGCAAAAATTGGATGGTATATCTTTATTGAAAAACGGCGCCTTAGGATCAATTAAATCTAATCTTGTAAATTCAAAATGGTTAATATCTACATTCGACTTTTTCGAGCTGCCTACAATCACTTTTCCACTTTCATCTCTGAAGGTCACGTTGGGAACAGATTTAACCTTCCCGCTCTTGTCTAAAATATTAATGAAGTTTAGAATGGATTCCTCCGCCTCCCCTCTAATCACAGCGTCTATAAAATTGAATTTCTTAAGAACTTCCCTGTGGAAAACAGTGGCGGTTAGGCCTCCTAAAAGGACTATGGAGTTCGGATGAAGCTCCTTACAGATCTTAGCTATTTCAATGGATCCCTGAGCGTGGGCAACCCAGTGTAATCCAACCGCGTAAATTTCCGCCTCACTTCTTCTTAAATGCCTTTTTACGTCAAAAGCTTTATCGTAAACCATTCGAGCCCCAATATTATCTATAAGGACTTTACATCCGCTTCTTTCCAGGTACTCAGCAATACTGAACATTCCGATGGGAGGGATAATTAACTGATTAGTGCTTTCCCTAACTGTATAAGCGAATGGACCTGGAAAAGTCGTTTTTTCCCTAAAGTCGTAGATTGAGGGAGGATGAATTAATATGACATCATACATAACCTTCACCGAAGCGAATAATTTAAGAGTACAAATTTTTTTATATAACTTGCGAGGGGCTATGTTGAATTCTACAGGTGTCGAGGACTGCTTGATCAGGTGTTTGAAGGGTAGAGAGTTAATATACTCTTTTCTGGGAAGAATGTATGAGAAGGAGGTTGACGAACAAGTACTTAAAAATTATCTGGTACGTAAGGAGAGCTTCATAAAATACGGAATAATGGCCGATGTAGATGCCAACATCAAGGAAGGTTTTGAACAGCTACACACATACTTCAATAAAATTAATGAAGAGAACTTATCTGAAGCTGTGATAGAACTAGCGATGGATTACGCAAACCTTTTTTTAGGGCTTAAGTATTTTCGGGAGAAGAAGGGAATTCCACACCCCTCTGAATCCGTTTACACTTCTGGAGATATGTATCAGAAGGAGGCAGTTGAAGCATCTGAAACCTATTTGGAGGCGGGACTAATTAAAGCTGAAAATTTTAGAGAACCTGAAGATCATGTTTCCCTTCAACTATATTTTATGGGGCACCTATGTCGGAAGGCGGCTGCTTTTTTAAAGGATAAAAATTTTCCGGAACTGATAAAAAATCTTGAAAAGCAAAAGAAATTTTTAGAGGAACATCTTTTGAAATGGGTTCCTAAGCTTGCCTCTGACGTTGTTGAACATGCAGAAACAGAATTTTACAAGGGTATTGGAAGAATAACAAAAGGGTTTTTAGCTATGGAAGAAGGCGTTATAAAAGAATTGATTGTGCAAACTGGAAAAATAAACTGTTAGATTGAAGGGTTTAGCTCTTTTTCGATAGGTTGATAACTCCTATATTTACATCCTTTTCTGTAGTGTATACTCCGATAATTTTCTTTCCATACCCTTCTTTTTCGACCTTAACTAGGTATCTATGATTCCATATTAGGTTCTTGAGCCAGAAGTCTCCGAAATCATCTGTGCGTGTTTCATGCTGGCTCCCTGTTTGCAGGTCTATCGCCGTCACAGTGGCATTTATTATAACCTCTTTTTCAGCGGGATCCACAACGCATCCTCCGATGAATGGTCTTGGCATGTTTAGATAGTAAACTCTAGGTTTAGAATTGTATTGTGGATGTAGGAGTTCTGCCCTACCTATAAGTTCCTTTACCTTAGGGTCGTTTTCATCTCCATAGATTATGGCTTCTGTTGGACATGCACTATAACATCTGGGCCCATATTTCCAGTTTGGATCTTCTAGTAAGTGTATGCACATTGTGCATTTCTGCGCAATTCCCAATTCGTTGTTAACGTATATGGCGTTATAGGGGCATGCTTTTAAACATAGAAATTTATTTTCCAATTCTTTGCATCCATCACATTTATTTGGGTTAATCCATACTATGCCGTCGTTTCTTTTAACTATGGCGTTGGCTGGGCAGGCCCTTATGCATGGGGCGTTGTCGCAGTGCATGCATGGTACTGGAGTGTATGTTACTTTAACTTTTGGAGTTGTGCCCCTCTCTAAGGCGTCAACCCTCATCCAGAAATGGCCGTAGTCCGGCTGTGGCTTACTGTAGGGGCTCCAGTCGTTGGCTACGAACTCATCCTTGCAGGCGATGACGCAGCTCATGCAGCCGGTGCATTTTTCCAGGTCAATTATGAAAACTTTTCCCATAACATCACCTCTCAGCGACAAGATATTCGTCTAAAACAGGTCCAATAATCGGGTGCATCTTCCGCTTGAAAGCGTCAGGGTATTTCCTCATCAGTTCGTTGACATCGACTTTTTTAACATCTACAAGTATTCCTGAACAAACTTGCTCTGGAACTTTTATCTCCTCAGCTAATTTGTACTTGTAAGATGATGTTGGCATTAAAAGATCTATGGCTCCTCCCCTATCAATTCTTTCCTCGAGGCTTATCAAATCCACTCTTGCCCCATGGTCGATTGATATTGCTCCTGGAATAATCTTTTCTGTGATCACTGCTCCAGCCAGAACTGATCCGAGGTCGTTAGAGATCATTACCACATCCCCGTTTTTAACTCCGAGCTTTTCAGCGTCCGATGGGTGAATCCATACTGCCTCGTATAAGTATCCATCTGGCCCCTTGACTTTATAAATCTCCCTAAGCCACAAAATTTCGTCGCCCTGGGAGTGGAATCGATATCTTGGATGGTTTGAGCACACTAGGAATGGATATTTCTTGCTCTTAGGCGAGGTGGGCAATTCATCATGTTCAATCCATTTTGCAACAGGAGGCCTCTCTTCGTCTTGGGGAGCGTATTTTAAGGCCAGTTGGGATTGGAATTCTATTTTGCCGCTTGGCGTTTCTAACCCGCCGGCGTTTTTGTAGAATTTGCTCATGAAGCAGTCGTATGCGTCGTAGCCGTACTTTTTCTTAATTTCAACCCATTCTTCCCAGGTTGGGTTGTTATGGATAAATATTTTCTTTCTCTTGAACTCCTCCCAGCTTATTCCATATTTTTTATAAACCATAGTTTTCTCGTAGAACTCTTTGAGGAAAGCTTCAGGATCTGGAAAGGCGTTGCTCAGTTCAGGTTTATTAAACTCTTTGGCAAGCCTCTCCGCTATCATTTTATGGATTTCATAGTCGCTTTTAGATTCGCCTATTGGTTCTACACATTTGTCGTGATAGGCAATTCCTATTGTTTGTGACCGTGCACCCACAACGATGTCTGCAACTTCGAAGTCTGTTAATGCTGGCAACACTAAATCTGCAAATAAAGCGTCGTTCTCAAACCACGGGTGAATAACAAGGTGGAATTCTATTTTTGGATTTCTTATGGCTTCTATAAACCGATATCCATGCCAACATGTTGTGTAACATGCGTTTTCATTCCAAATCACTCTAACGCCGGGATGATCATCTCTAGGTGGATATCTATACTTGGCAAAGAGGTCTTCAGCTTTATTGAATTGACATCCTGAACACCACCAACTAACAGGCGGGTTTAATATAGCGTCTGGAACCAACACCTTTATAAGGGGAATAGCAGAGGGCTGCACTGTAAACGAGTACTTTGTAGCTGGAACATAGAAACGCGTCTCTGCGGTGACCTCAGGATAGGCAGGTAGAGGCGGTAGTTCCTTAATGTTAACTCTTGACGCAATCCAAAATCTTAGAAATTGTCTTCCAGGCTTTCCCAGCCCATTCATTGCCAGTATATAAGCTTCCATTCTAGCTGGAACATGGGAATAGGGACCTCTGATTTTAGGGCCTCCGTAAACGTTTGCAAGGGAAGTCCTCTTCTTCGCCCATACCCTAGCTAAAGCCTTTATAGTCCATGAGGGGATACCGGTTATTTTTTCAGCCCATTCTGGGGTTTTTGGAACGCCGTCATCCTCCCCTAAGACATGTTTTTCAAAATCGTCGTAACCCACGCAGCGAGTATGGACATATTCTTTATCATAAAGATTCTCTTTAATCCAGACATATGCTATTGCCAAGTAGAGGGCAGCGTCAGTGCACGGGTTAATTGGAATCCACCTGTCAGCCCAAACTGCTTCGCTGTAATTTAAGTCGGGAGATATTGCAATTATCTCTATGCCTGCTTTCTTAAGGGCTTCACACAAATATGATACATGTGCACTGAAGCCTGCAGCTGTCGTTTCAGGGTCACATCCTGAAAATATCACTACCTCACCATGCTGCAATACGTTATCCCAAACTCCGTCTTGAAATGGTTCTCCAAGCGTCGAATCGAATCCCCAAGCTAACTTTGCTCCCCAGTAATACCCCTCCCAGCTATCCGGGTTCCTAATCTGCTGCGTCCACCCTGTACCCAAATATTCGAAAAGCATGTGACCATAAAAGTGTAGAGTATGTAGAAGACCTGACTGTCCATGTCCGTCAGCCTGCACCAGTATCGGCGTTGTATCCCCATACTTTTCTTTAGTTCTTTTAATCATTTCCACGATTATATCTAAGGCTTCATTCCATGAAATTCTAACAAATCCGGATTTACCTCTATTTTGTGTATTTGGGTTGTCAGGGCTCCAGTCAACCCTCTTCAATGGATATTTAACCCTTGTAGGCGTATATACGCGGTTTTTATATGCTAACATATGAGGGTGAGGAACAGCCTTCTTCGGAGGTTTGAAAACGCCTCTGTCAGTCTTTATCTCCCATACCCTGCAATCTTCTGGAAAATGGCAGGGCAAAATTCTTAAAATCCTGTTATCCTTTACATGCACCTCCATTGGAGGGGGGCACCAGCAGTTTCCACCGAGACCTGATGGTAAGTACTCCACCCTCACCTGATCTTTAGTTCCTCTCACTTTTCCAAGTTCTTCTTCACCAGCCTCCTTTAATGGGTTAATAAAACCCCCATCGGGTAAAGTTTCACTCACCTGTTCATAGAAACTTAAGTTCATAATCTCACGCAACCTAAGTTAATTAATTATTTTTTTAAGCTTTTTGGTTAATTTTGTTCCATTTTATTTTTAAACGCGCTTAACATTGAAGAGCTCTAAGCATAAACCGTGAAAACCTCGAACGCTTCTTAGACAGTCTACAGTTATTAAACTGGAGCCTTTTAATTCTGGCTTCAACACCCTAAAAACGAAGTAAACTTATTCAAAAGCTCGAAGATGGCTCAAGGTTCAATATTAGTTTGCTTATCCTCACGAGTAAAGTATCCTTTAACACATTCTATTTAAGGTTTACATACTGTTTAGAGAGCCGTTTTAGGATAAATAAAATGTTAGGATGCCTATTCACAGAACCTCTTAGAAGTATTAAAGCTTGATTCTGAATTTAGGCGGGTGTGCACAGGGGTATTAGGTTAAAATGTGGGTGGCCAATAAGTAAGGTTTTCGACTATTTCTCGAAAAGTTTATTTCAAAAATTATATTTTCCTTAAGACATTAATATAATTCGTGAGGTTATGAAGAGTATGGAGCCGGAAAAGGAAGTAGGTTCCTTAACTGAGAAGCACTGCGTCAAAAATCTTGGATTGTGCGGTTTTAGTTCTGGAGGCGAGCTTTGCAGGGTTGATGTAAAGGACGGCAAGGTTCTTAGGATAAGGCCGTTACGCTATGACTGGAAATATAAGCCTGAAGAAATACCTTCATGGAGCTGGGAGGCTCGTGGGAAAGTTTTTAAACCTTTGATGAAGGAGCTGAACCCGCCTTTCAGGCTGGTTTACAAAAACTCTGTTTATTCGCCCACCAGAGTGAGATATCCTTTAAAGAGGGTGGACTGGGATCCTAAAGGGGAGAGAAATCCGCAGAATAGAGGGAAAAGCAAGTTTGTGAGGATTTCATGGGAGGAAGCAGTAGACATAATTGTAAGTGAGATAAAAAGGATTCTGGAAAATTATGGCCCCTACGCCATATGCGCCCACTCTGAAGGACACGGCCAGACTAAATATATACATGGCGCTCACGGAGTCATATGCCATCTCTTAAAGCATCTTGGAGGTTTTACGTATGTTACTAGGAACCCAGACAGCTGGGAAGGATGGTGGTGGGGTGCTAAGCATGTTTGGGGGATGGAACCCCTTGGTCAGCAAACACCAGTTAACGTTGTGCCAGACGTTGCGAACAACGCTGAGGTTATCCTGTGTTGGGGATGCGACTATGAAACCACTCCTTGGGGTTTTATAGATCAGGGTTGGAGTAGGCTTGGCTTCTGGTTCAGCGAGTTGGGAATAAAGCAGATATTCGTTTGTCCCGACTTGAATTATGCCGCGGCAGTTCACGCTGATAAATGGATACCTATAAGGCCTAACACCGATGCGGCACTTCAACTTGCAATAGCCTACATTTGGATAAATGAAGAAACATACGACAAGGAATACGTTGCCACGCATACAGCGGGCTTTGAAGAATTTAAAAAATACGTCCTCGGAGAAGAAGACGGAGTTCCCAAAACTCCAAAATGGGCTGAAGAAATAACAGGCGTGCCAGCTAGGATTATAAAGGCGCTTGCAAGACTTTGGGCTTCTAAAAGAACCTCCATAGCCCACATGATGGGAGGACCATACATAAGAGGACCATACGCAACAGAGCCAGCAAGACTAGAAATACTCTTACTAGCAATGCAAGGAATAGGAAAACCAGGAATACAACAGCTAAATATTTGGGCTGCGCTATGGTTGCATCTTCCTTGCTTAATGCCATTTCCACGCAAAACAATGCGTGAATGGAGCGCCTACGCATTATCACTGACGGAGAAAGAGCTTGACGAAACCATAATGCAGGTTATAATGAAGAATAAACTTCCAGAGGCTATATTGAAACCCCCAGTCAGTTGGTATACACATGGTATATTTTCCTGCTCAAGGGAATGTCAGTTTAGAAAGTTCACTTATCCGGCTTCAGGTTTTCCTGAGATACGTATGATTTGGAAAACAACAAATTGTACGCTCACGTGCTGGAATGGAGGCTTCATTTTTGCAGAAGCCTACAGAAGCCCAAAAATAGAGTTCATCCTGGCTCAGAGCCCATGGCTTGAAAACGACTGCACATTCGCAGACATAATCTTACCAGTCACAACACCACTAGAAGAAGAAGACATATCTCTGGGAGCACATCAAGCGAATACTCAATCCAACCTCATAGCGAATTGTGAAAAATGCATTGGGCCTATTGGAGAATCGAAAAGCGACTATGAAATATGCTGCATGATAGCTGAAAAGCTAGGGCCAACCATAGGGATGCCGGACCTCCTAGAAAAGTTCACAGAAGGAAGAGGCATAGAAGAATGGAAGAAAGCCATGCTAGAGGATAGCGGCGCATCCGTGCTAATAAGCCCTGAAGAATTAAAGAAGAGAAGCTACTATCTAGTTCCACTTCATCCCCAATGGGACGATTTAAATTTTCTTAAACCAGGAATGAGGCCCTTTTACGAAAACCCCCAGCAAAATCCGCTAAACACACCTTCTGGAAAAATTGAGTTTTTCTCTGAAAGACTCGCAAGATATTTTCCTGGAGATTTGGAAAGGCCTCCTCTTCCACATTTTATTCCTTATGGTGAAAGTTGGCAGGAAAGCCTCCAGCATCCGAGAGCTAGAAACTATCCTTTTCTCCTTGTTTCTAACCATCCTAGATGGAGGATGCATGCTCAGCTTGACTATGCTGTTTGGCTTAGGGAAATTCCAA
>JBBITX010000015.1:0-25196 GCA_037440545.1 Candidatus Bathyarchaeota archaeon | reverse complement strand
AAAACCTGGGTTTGAAAGTGATAGTGTATGGAGGTATGGCATGTATCTGACTGGGGAAGAGGAGAGAATGCTTGAAGGGGGATATGGTTCTGGATTGGAGAAAGCCATGGAAATATTAGTTGCTCTGGGAGAAATTTACCATGCTGATAAGTTGATACCAGTAAGCAGTGCGCATATGGCTGGAAATTTTGGGGTTTTGGGAAATGAAGGGGTTGAGTGGCTTGAGGAGTTCGCTGAGACAGGAGTTAAAGCTAAAGTTTTCACCACGGTGAATCCTCAGTGTTTCGACTTTGAGTTTTGGCGTGAGATGGGTGTTCCTGAATTTTTCAGGGAGATGCAGCTGAGAATTGATAGGGCCCTCAGAAAGCTTGGGTTTAAGCTTTTTTACACTTGTCAACAGTTTCTCGTTGGAAACTTGGCGAGGAAAGGTGAGCATTTAGCCTGGGCTGAGTCGGTGAGCGAAGTGTTTGCCAACTCAGTTTTCGGCGCGATGACTAATAGGGAGGGTGACCACTCAGCCATTGCTGCAGCTGTTGTTGGGAAGACTCCAGCTTATGGAATGCATTTACCTGAAAACAGAGTGGGAAGGGTGCTCGTTGACGTTGGCCAGCTTAACCTTGAAAATTTCACGTCGACAGACTATGCTTCCATGGCCTACCATACTGGTAGGATTGTAGGCGATAAAATTCCTGTTTTCGTTAACTTGCCTAAAGGTATATCCCTTCAAAACCTCAACAGCATAGCTTACGCCCTTCCTGTTTCCGGCGCTGTTCCCATGTTTCACGCTGTAGGTGTAACGCCTGAAGCTCAAACCCTGGAGGAGGCTTTCGGCGGAGATAAACCTGATGAAAAGATAACCATAACCCCTTCAGATGTGGAAAAGGTTTATGAAGAACTAGGGAGAACGGATGAGGAAAAGGTTGACTATGTAATTTTCGGGTGTCCCCACTGCACATTACAGGAAATAGAGGAAATTGCCCTGTTGCTTGAGGGGAAAAAAGTTCACCCAAACGTGAAGCTTTGGGTTTTTACATCAAAGGCAACAAAATCCTATGCAGATCGCATGGGATACTCCAGCATGATAGGAAGGGCCGGAGGGCTGGTTTTAGCTGACACATGCCCATCAGGAGGCATGTACACCTACCTTAAGGAGCAAGGAGCCCAAGTGATAGTTACAAATTCTGTGAAGCAGGTTTACTACTCCCATGGACTCTTCAACATGGGATCCATATTCACCTCCACAGAAAAATGTATAAATGCAGCGGTCACAGGCAAGTGGCAAAAATGAGCAAAACCATTAGGATAAAGGCGAAAAAAGTAACAAAAGGCAAAGCGAAAGGAGAGGCCATAGTGACCAGAATGCCAATATCCATAACAGGAGGGTTTAACCCATACACAGGAACAATTGTGGAGAAAGGTCATGAACTGGAAGGAAAAAGCATCGCTGGAAAGATATTAATCTTCCCACATGGTAAAGGCTCAACCACCGGCCCTTGGCAGTTCTATATAGCCTACAAACGTGGAAACGCCCCTAAAGCCATAATCAACATTGAAGCTGAACCCGTAGTAGCAGTCAGCGCCATAATAACAAACACACCTATGGTGCATAAACTGGAGAAAAACCCCTTCGAACTCATAAAAACAGGAGACCTCGTAACAGTTGACGCAGATAATGGACTAGTAGAAGTAATTAAAGCTCAACGCAAACCTTAGGCTAAAGATTAACCAAGAACCTTAGCATTTCAACAGAAAAGCCTTCCTCAGCTAATACATAAAATATACTTAATGGGAAGAACAAAAACAGAGGTAAAGGCATTTGTAGAATGAGCCACACCTACGCCTCGAGCAATGGGAGCTTAAAGTTTTTCAAGGTTAAAGGCTTGGGTTAGCCTATAAACATGCCACTAAACTGGTGGATTGCTACTGCAATTAGCCTATTTTTTGCCTTTCATGTGTCTGGCGGGAAGTGAAATTTTCTTTCTCTGTTTCCTCTTCATTTCCTTTTCTCTTTGCAGTTGTCTGTGCTTCTCTAAACCTGCAATTTTATCTTTTTTACTCTTTGGCACTTTTAACCACTGAAGGACATTATGGGGAGTTAACAATCTCTTAAAAACGTTGCTGTGCTAGAAGTTGAAAATCCTTGAGAGTTGAATAGCAATCTAGTTGACCCTTAAAAATAGCCTCTGAAAATCTTTTTGGTTTTTCAGAGGTTGATGGTTTAGGCTGGTTAGTTCTAAAGGTTACCCCACGCTTTTAAGTATAGGGTTAAAGTATCTGGGCTTCTGCTTGGCTCAGCTCCAATTTTGCTTTTATTAGTTTCTCATATAGAGTTAGAAGTTTTGAGGCGTCTTTGGCTGCCGCTGCTTTCAAAAGGTCGCCTTGGATTTCAGCTACTTCTAGACGTTGGTAATAGTCCAGTGATTCTTTGAGGTGGGCCAGCACAATTTTCCCAGTTAAAACTGGATGGTTGTTGGTGACGTTTGCCTCTGAGAAGCGAATTCCATGTTCCAACTCGACTTCTAATCCCCTGCGGAAGTTTTCAAGGGAAATGTTCATTTCTCCTGTTTCCAGCTCTGCCAAAATTACTTTGGCTTCTTCAAGGGTTACTTCAGGCTTTTTCAGCTTGGTCCAGTCTCTTATGCCTAGCGTTCTGCAAACTCTTTTCACTTCTTCTACGGTTACATATTCAGGAAGCTTCATATCTAATGCCAAATTATAATTATTTAATATTGCTTAAAAGCTTTGAATTGACGCTCTAGGATGAGTTTAGCCGTCTTGTTTGAAAAGAAAAAGAGGTTTTGGAATTTGTTAATATTCAACTTTTCTAGGAAGCTTTTTTGCCTGTTCAACCCAGTCTTTAACCTGTTTTAAAGTTGGAGGCCTTCTGACAAGCTTCTTTTTCTCATTAACTTCTAAGATTTTAGCGTGGAGGTTTTCAGGATCTCTCTTTGCAAGTTCAGCCACGGTGTCAACCCCTGCCTCTTCAAGGAGGTCTGAATACTCCTCCCCTATACCTTTAATTCTGAAGAGGTCAGCCAGGTTAACCCATTCAAGAATAAGCTTGCTTGATATTCCAGTTTTAGCTGCAAGCTCCTCTCTTCCTTTAGGCGTTGCACCAGCAGCAAGTAGGTCGTCGGTGGTTTTAATTCCAGCTTCAACAAGCTTCTTAGCGTACGCCGAGCCTATTCCTTCTATTTCCTCAATTTTCGGCATTTAAAACGCCGCATAAGGTTATGTTTTAATTAAAATTTAAAATTTTCGTCCAACGTGGAAAGGAAACGTTGCAAAGAACTAGAACAAGCTAACAAATGAAGTTTCTAAACCTTGAAGTCTTCACACACAAAAAAATGGAGGGACTGTAGCGTTTATTCAATTCCCCATTTTTTAGTTACCTTCACGATTAGGAAGATCACAAAAGCCACTATTAGGAATGTTATTAATGCACCTATGAAATGTCCTATGCGGAAGGGGCCAGCTACAAGGGCTTCCCACTCGACGTTTGGCAAAACAAGTGTTATTATCGGCATGATTAAGTCTTGAACTAAAGCCTGAACTAAAGTGCCAAGGTACAAGCCGAGGATGAAGGCTACAGCCATGCCCAAAACCTTGTACTTTGATAAAAAGTCTAAGAACTCTTTCCAAAGGCCCTTAGGAGGCGGCGGAGCAGGTGGTGCTGGTTTGGGCTCCAGTAAAGCCTTGATCTCCTTCAAAACCTGCAATATCTCCTCATCTTTAGACACAGTTTCTTTAGGCAAACTGTCACCCAACCTATTTTTGTCAGAAACCAAATTTAATATTTGCTATAAAACCTTATAATTTAACAATGGGAAGCAAGCGCTGTTCATGGGCTTAGGCAAATCTAGCTTATGTTAAATATCTGCCTTCCTGACTTCAATGTAAGGCTAGACAGCTATTTTCAGGTGAAAGGCACCATAGTCCACCATTGCCATATTCCTAACATGTTTGGTTGTTGTATTAGATTTGGGCTTAGAATAAGCTGGCTTGGTCGTTTAATATTTTTGTAGCTGCCGCTGTGGCTATGGAGGATGTTGCAATTATTGCCATTATAAAAGTGTAGTTTGGCGATGAGTTGTATATTATTCCTCCAATGTAGGGGGCTAGAAAGGAGGCTAGAATGCTAATAGTCTGGGGGATGGATATCCATTTTGCCCTCATGTTTTCAGGAGCCATGGGTCCTAGAATGGCGTTCATCAAAGACCACACATTGTAGGAGGCTCCTGCGAGGAAGAAAGCTGCTGTTAGGATTATGAAGTTTCCTGAACATATAATAAGGGCTAGGGAAAGGCTGCATAGGAAAAGGGTTATTGAAAGGGCATATTTTTTTCCAAGTTTATCTCCCAACCTGCCGAGCAATACGCCTAAAACCGCTGAGCCGAGGAAAGAAAAAGAGCCTAAAACGCCTATCTCAAAATCTCCATAATGGTGGACGTCAGCTAAAAACTGGGGTATAAAGGGTCGGAACATCATTAATGAGAACATTGTTAAAGCAAAGAAAGCTGAAAGAACCATAAGGTGGCCTGTTTTAAGAAACTCAACTATTGAGCTGCTTTCCATAAGTTTCGCGTCGACAGGCCCATGCTGACTCTTTATGAATAGTAGGGTGAAAGCGGCTAGGTAATATAAAATGAAGGCCGTGTAGAAGACTTTTTGCATGCCGATTTTTTCAGCCATAAGCCCTCCCAAAGCTGGGGAAAAAATGTAGCCGATAGACCATGATGCAGAAATGGATGTAAAAGTTAAAGTTAGCCTATTCTTACCCGCTGATGTAACTATGTAGGCTGTAGTTGTCGGGCCTCCAAGCCAGAAGCCATATAAAATCATGCCTGGCACCATTTGAACCCAGTTTCTCGCGTAGGAAAATATTAAAGGCGCTGGAATCCATGCAGCCCAACCGGCAATCATAATCTTCTTCCTATCATACCTGTCTGCAAACATTCCAGCGGCGAAAAGGGTGACTGCCGCCGTCAGACTTGACAGAGCGTAAAGCAACCCAACCTCAACAGGCGTGGCTTGTAAAACCTCCTTCATGTAGTAGGGTAAAAGATAAGCGTAAAGGCCGTCTCCGAAGGCGCCTAAAAGGTTTGAGGCGAAAATCAGCCTTAAATCTCTATTCAAGACATCCGTGAAAAAGCTTAAAGAGAAGGCTTTCTTGAACACCTGCAATAACAAATAGCTCCTCACTGAAAATCCTAAACCTTGAAAAGCTTCTAATCCCTTTGAAAATTTTTCATTCCCTTTCTGTTAGCTCCATAAAGCCTTTTCTATGTTCTTCTATCAATTATGTCTAAGGCATCTGGCCCTGTGCCAATAAGCACAACAGGTATTCCCAATCGCCTTTCAAACTCCCTTACAAAATCTTTCGCCTCGCCTGGAATCTCTTCGAAGGACTTTTTACCCCTACAAGAGGGATATAGAACGTCAAGCTTTGTTAGAGCAGCCTGAGTTGCCCCATTTATCCTAACAGCCTTTTCAGCAACTTCAAAGTTGAATGGAGCTGAACGTCTCTCCCGCCCTGTTCCAGCGGCAACTTCAAACCATCCCCTTTTAACAGACTCCTCTTTTGGAAGTTCTCCGGGAAGGGGTCCAGCTCCAACCCGTGTCATGTAAGCTTTAAAAACTAAGAGTACATTGTCCACGTTCGTTGGCCCCACCCCTGCCTCTGAACATATGGCCGCAGCGCATGTATCCCTTCCAGTTACGTATGGATACGTTCCGTAGAAAAGTGAAAGCATAGACCCCTGAGTTCCCTCCAGAAGGACGTTTTTCCCCTCCTCTATAGCCCTGTTCGCTTCCTCCGCAACATCTGTTAAGTATGGCTTAAGCTCCGGGATGTCTCTGGCAAGTTTCGCCGTCCTACGGACGCGTTCTTCAATGGCTGGCCCAACACCCCACCCTGTCGTGCCGATGCCCTTAAAATGGTCGCTGGCTTTTTCACACTCTCTATGTTTCTCTTCAATTATAGATGCCTGGTGATCCACCCCTATGCGGTTTTTCACATTAGTCGCTTCAACCTCCTCAAGGAATTTAGCCACGTAAACATTTGCACCCGCACCGATCAAAAGTCGGCATTTTTCATAAACAAAGGTTGATGGAACCATATGTAAAGCGTAACGTTTACCTTCAATCCAAACTGTATGGGCAGCATTAACCGAACCTGTCCTAACACTTACATCAACCCTGTCCTTTAAGGCCAAGTATGATATAATTTTACCCTTACCCTCGTCTCCCCAGAATGCTCCAACAACAACAGTGCAAGGCATGCTACCGCCGCCTTAAAAATTCACTAATACCTATTTAAAATTGTCTGATACTTCTATGTAAAAGATTCCTGCCAAAAATAATTCGCCACCACCGCCTGTTAGACGCGGCTGAAAAGGCTTCAGCCTAGAAGCCGCACACCATTTTAAAAGGAAGTTTCAAATTTGAAATATTTCTGGAAATATTTTCTCCTTTGCCACTTTAAGAAGGGCAACTGAAGGCTTTGCTATGAAGGGTGGAATTGGATTTGTGGGGCTTCCAGGATTTATAAATAGGGTTTCCCCATCCCATTTTATGTTTGAATGATGAGTATGCCCGTATACGAGCACGTTGAAGCCGTTTTTCTGGGCTATCTCCCGCATTTTATTAATTCCGGAGATTGCTCCAGGATTGTGCATAACTCCAATTTTCCATCCGAAAATATTAAAAGAGTTCATTTTTGGAAGTTTTCCACGGATGTCAGGGCCGTCCATGTTTCCGTAAACAGCCAGTACAGGTGCAAGCTGCTCAAGCCTGTCTAAAACAGATAACTCCACTAAGTCGCCTGCGTGCACTATAAAGTCAACATTTTCAAAAATTTCAAAAACCTTTTTAGGAATTTCCTTAGCCCTAGTTGGCACATGGGTATCTGAAATCAACCCGATTTTCTTATATGAACTATGATCGTAAGCTTGACGCAGTGCTTCCCGGCATAACATTAAAACCCCTATATATAGTTGCATACCTTTATAAATAAGTGTTAAAGAAACCTAACTGCAAATAGAAAATAAGGTTTTCAATAACGCTTAAATTTTAACCTTTGAGACATACCTGTTTCCTTTAATGTAAAAACGCAGCGGTTGGGGGAGATCAAATTTCACACCTATCCTAGGGGTTGAGGCAATTTGGAAGATTTCAGGCATGCCTTCAGCCACCTTCAACCTGCTGCTTTCCAAGGTTACGTCTTCACCGTTCAGCTCATTTGTTACTGCCAACGCCTTTGTAAGCCTTCCAGGGCCGCTTGTTAGATGCTCTAACCTTTTCTCACCCCTATTTTTAATCATTGTCTCCACTCCTGAAATGGGCTCTAAAGCCCTTATTAAAACTGCGCCAACGCTTCCTACTGGATGGGCAACTATGTTGAGAAGCCAGTTTCCATGAACCATGTAAATGAAGAGTTTTCCAGCTGGGCAAAACATTAACTGGTTAAACCTCTTTCTCCCCTTGTAGGCTTTAGATGCAGGATCCTCTTCTCCATAATAGGCTTCTGTCTCCACAATTTTTCCGCTTAAAGCTTCGCCGTTAAGCTTTCTAACAAGAACTTTTCCGAGAAGCTCACGGGCTACAACAGCTGGATCCCTCTCATAGAACTCTTTAGGAAGCAACTTCAAGGCTTTGTCAACCCTAAATGTTATTATTACCGAATATGTAAAATCAATTTTGGTGGAAAATTTGATTGAATCATACGATTTCGGAGTAATTATGATTAATGGGAAAAAATACAGAAGCGACGTAATAGTGTTCCCTGAAAGGGTTATGGAAGGCTGGTGGAGAAAAGAGGGCCACAGGATTTACATTGAAGATTTAAGGGAGGTTCTCACCTGTAAACCCATCCCTGAAGTTTTAGTCATAGGAACAGGCTACTCTGGGCTTGTGAAGGTTAGCCCTGAAGTTGAAAGAGCCCTTAAGGATATGGGTATTAAACTGTTTATACAGCCTACAAAGGAGGCTTACAAAACCTTTAATGAATTTTTAAAGGCTGGCAGACGTGTTATAGGGGCATTCCACATAACATGTTAAATGCTTTAGAGCAAACAAAATTTTAAAGCGTGTAACCATGATATAACCGGCTTGGAAGGCGGTTTTATGAAGGCTCAGTTAATTTTGGATGTGGAAGAGGAAGTTACAAAGTTATTGAGTGACTTGATAAGGATAAACACCACAAATCCTCCTGGAAATGAAACTGCAGCTGCAAATTACCTGGCTGAAAATTTGGAGAGGGATGGCTTTGAATGTGAAGTTTTGGAATCTGCTCCTGGAAGGGGAAACGTTATTACACGTCTCAAGGGGAAGGGGAAAAAGCCAAGACTTCTTCTGCTTTCCCATTTAGACGTTGTAGCTGCAAATCCTGCAGAGTGGAGTGTCGACCCCTTTTCAGGAATTGTTAAAGACGGCTTCGTTTGGGGTAGAGGAGCCATGGATATGAAGTCAATGACAGCCATGGAAGTCATGGTTATGAAGCTTTTAAAACGGAACAATGTGAAGCCAAAGGGAGACATAATTCTTGCAGCCACAGCTGACGAGGAGAAGGGAGGAATGGCTGGAGCAGGATGGCTTGTGCAAAGCCAAAGGGAGAAAGTGGCAGCGGAATACGTTATAAATGAGGGGGGTGGACAAGCTATTCCAGCAGACGGGAAAAACGTTTTCACAATACAAACAGCGGAGAAGGGGATTTTATGGTTTAAGGTTAAAGCTAAGGGAAGGCCTGGACACGGGTCTGTTCCAGGAGCAGCTGACAACGCCATTCTCAGAATGAATAGAATTGTTGAAAAGCTTGGAAAACACCGCGCTAAAATGATGATTGCACCCACAGTGGAACAATTTTTAAAAGTGATGGCTGAAGAGAGCAAGCATGCAGGTCAAGCCTTAAAAATGATCCTTCAAAATCCAGCCTTAGGAGATGATGTTTTAGACGCCTTCGCTGAAAAGGATAAAGCCATGGCTGAAGAGCTCCGTGCAATGCTTAGAATGACTATTGCACCCACAATAATACATGGAGGTGTAAAGGAAAACATAATTCCATCAACATGTGAGGCAGTGTTCGACTGCAGAATACTTCCAGGACAAAGCACCACCCAAGCCCTAAACGAGATTAAAGAGCTCTTAAAGGATGTGGACCATGAAAAAATAGAGTTTGAAACGGTGCAGGCTAACGAGCCCTCTGAATCTCCAACAGACACGCCCTTATACAAGTTTATGGTTGAGGTTCTGAAAGAATTTGAACCTGAATGTGCAGTGGCGCCTATTATGCTTACAGGCGGAACAGACTCCCGTTTCTTCAGATCCATGGGCGCCGTCTGTTACGGCTTTCATCCAGTCCTTTCAGACCTTCCCTACGGGGAAATCTTAAAAATGGTGCATGGCTTGGATGAGCGTATATCCATTAAAAACCTTGTTTTCGGCACAAGCGTCCTATACAATGTGGTGGAACGCTTCATGGCTTAAGCCTAAACTTGATACTTAAAGGTGTATGCATGCGAAGTTAAAGATATATGCTTGAATGTTGTGTTTCCTAAAGAGAGGTTGCACAGCCATGCCGGCAATAGAGATAGGTAGAATCTGCGTGAAAATTTCAGGAAGAGAGGCTGGAAGAAAATGCGTCATAGTTGACGTGATTGACAAAAACTTCGTACTTGTAACTGGCCCTAAAAAAGTGACAGGAGTTAGGAGAAGAAGGGCTAACACAAACCATTTGGAGCCTCTTTCAGCCAAAGTTGATATTAAAAGAGGCGCTTCCGACGAGGATGTGGAAAAGGCCTTAAAAGAGGCAGGCCTGCTTGGGGATATGGCTCGGCCAGTTAAACCTGCCTTAGCTGAAGCGAAAATCAAATAGACATATTTAGGTTTAAGCCCACTTTATCTTCTACATAGAGGTGTCCACTCAGTTGCCTAGAAGTGCTGCCCCATGGGAAATTGAACGCAAGCTAGTTGTAAAGGCTGAAGACGAAACAGACCCGAAATATGGGTGTCCCCCTGAAAAGCGTCCTGCAAATGAATACATTAAATACGGTGTCATAAACCTTGACAAGCCTGCAGGCCCCACAAGCCACGAGGTAGCTGCATGGGTTAAACGCATATTAAACCTTAAAAGCATAGGCCACGGAGGGACTCTTGAGGCTTCAAAGCCGGAGAAATCCCAACGTGACCGGTGTTCTGCCAATAACTCTTGAAGAGTCTAGAAAAATTGTTCAGGCACTGCTGTTAAGCGGGAAAGAATACGTTTGCCTAATGAAGCTTCACGGAGACATCCAAGAAGAGCGGGTTAGGGCTGTCTTAAAAATTTTTGAGGACACTATTTATCAGAGGCCTCCTCTGAGGGCTTCTGTTAAACGCCAGCTTAGGACGAGGAAAATATACTATTTAGACTTCTTAGAGATGGAAGGGCGAAGCGTGCTTTTCAGAGTTGGATGTGAAGGGGGGACATACATACGCATGCTCTGCCACCACATAGGGGAAGTTCTTGGATGCGGGGCTCACATGCAGGAGCTTCGAAGAACAAGGGCAGGCCCCTTCGTGGAGGATGAAAACATTGTAACCCTCCACGATGTCGCTTACATGTTTATGGAATGGCAGAAGGATAAAGAAGATGCAAAGCTTAAAAGTTTCATCAAGCCGATGGAGGAAGCCCTAGCCATAGTTCCGAAAATCTACATTAGAGACTCAGCTGTGGACGCTGTATGCCACGGGGCAAACCTAACAGCTCCAGGAGTATTGTCAATTGAAACCGGAATAAAAAGCGGTTCAACAGTTGCCATTTTCACCCTTAAGGGGGAGGCTGTAGCCCTTGCAAAGGCTCAATCCTCAACAGAGGAGATTCTAAAAATGGAACACGGAGTTGTGGCCAAAACAAGAAGGGTTTTAATGGCTCGGGGCACATATCCGAAATGCTGGAGAAGCGGCGAGATCTAAATGCCTGAAAAGGTCGACCACTACTTTTCATCCAGTCCAAAATCCAAGCTGAAATTCGGATTTATCCAAACATACCTAAGGGGGAAACCCTATAAATTCCTAACAGCTTCAGGGGTTTTCTCAAAAAGGCGTTTAGACCCAGGTACAAAGCTTCTCGTAGAGGCGATGAGGCTTCCTGAGCTGGGCTACGTTCTAGACATCGGATGCGGCTATGGAGCCGTTGGGATAGCAGCTGCAACCCTAAACCCAAACCTTCACGTAGTTATGGTAGACGTAAACCAACGCGCCGTCATGCTTGCGAAAAGAAACCTTGCGATGAACAGAGTGGCTAACGTCGAGGTTAGAAGGGGCAACCTCTACGAACCAGTTAAAGACATGTTTTTCAACTGTATACTTTCAAACCCTCCAGTAAGCGCTGGACTGGCAACCGTTGAAAAAATAATATTTCAAGCTCCAGAGCACATGGCGGAAAAGGCCACACTCCAAATGGTTTTAAAATCAAAAGTTGTGGGCGAAAGGCTTATGCAAACATTCAAGGAAACCTTTGGAAACGTGGAAATAATAGCCAGAGAAAGCGGCTACCGCGTGCTAATGTCAGAAAACAAAACAGCTAAGAAAAAGCCTAAAATGGGTTTTAACGGAGCGCACTGAAGAATACCCTAAAAGAATTTGCGAAATGCAAAACGGCTGATTCACATATAATATAAAGATTAAACTTTAAGGCTATGAGGCTTTTTCTCTTTTGAATGACTGTGGAAGATTTAGAAAACTGTTCTGAATATTAAAATTCAATGGCTTCCAGCAGAATAAATAAATTCTCAGAAGAGAGAAATTTAGAGCAGACAAATGTTTGGTGGAAAAAAGTTTAAGCCGGGGTCTCCTAGTCAGGTAGGGAGCAGGCCTGGAGACCATGTGTGCTTGGAAGCCTGTGGCCCTTTGGGCCGCGTGGGTTCAAATCCCACCCCCGGCGCCATCAAATAAGAGATGATGCGTCTAAATGGTCTGCTTAAGCTTGCCAATGATAAAAAGTGGCTGAAAGGCGAAGAGAGGTTTCTTGAAGGAGGATGATGTTGAAAACGTCGGAAAAATTTCGAAGTCTTAAGCGGTTACTTGCCGTTTTGCCGCTTATGTTTGGCCATCAGATTTACGCTGCTGATCAGATAATTCTAGGCGTGGTTCTTGTGAGCGTTATGAAGGATATAATGCTTCCCCTATTTTTAAGCGGTATGGTCACTACACTTTTCGGGGTGGGAATACTTGTGGGTTCCATGCTTACAGGCTGGATTGTTCAGAAAAGGGGATTCAGATTCACCGCAGGCTTCGGCATTCTTTGTTTTTCCATTTTCACTTTTTTAACTGGTTTTTCAACCTCGGCGTGGGATATATCCCTCTACAGAGTTGCCATGGGCATAGGTGAAGGCATATGGAATGTTGCATACTACTCCATAATCGGCACACTCTTCGCTGACAAGCGGGGCTTTGCAAGCGCCATTGCAGGAAACATGTACATTCTAGGGATCCTATGGGCATATCCCTTGACAAGCATATTACTTGTTTGGTCTAGAAGTTGGAGGATGCCCTTACAAATCTTCGGACTGCTTGGACTATTTGCCTTAGCAATAATTCTTTTAACGTTAAAACCATTGTTCTCTGCGGCTTCAGCCAGAAGGGAGGCTACTGATGATAATAATCGCTCTTTCCTGAGGAATAGAAACGTTATATTAAGCTGTTTTATGGGATTTTTTAATTCTTTAGTCTTCTACTCTATAACAAGCTTTTATCCAACTTATCTCATGTCTGGACTGGGCTATGATCCCATCATTTCCAGCGCCTTGATGTCTATGCAGACCTGGTCCATGTTCATAACTGCTCCAGTACTCCTCTACTTAAGCGACAGACACGGCAGGAAGCCATTTATATACTTTGCAAGTATCTCGACAGCCTTCATAGTATATTTTATGTTTCATTTAGCTGGTTCAAGCTTTGCAACAGCATCAATAGCCTGCCTTGCCTACGGGGTTGCCAACTGTGGAGGTTTCCCCATGATACTTGCCTTCGTTCAAGACTCTGTTGGAAAAGAAAAAATAGCCTCTGTTACGGGAGTATACACCATAGCCTTTTATACGGGAACCATAGCTGCAGGGCCAGTTACAGGCTTTATAATTTCAACTCTAGGATGGGAAGCCGCAGGAATATGGCTAGCCTCATGTTCCCTTCTATACTTTTTAGCGGCAACTATGGCAAAGCAAAAGCCTTGAGAAATCGATTAGCCAAACTTTAAAGGCCTCTTTTCTAAATATCCCATTTATTTTGATGGAGTATGTTTTCCGCTTTTCTTCTTATATGTTGGCCAATTCATAATTTATTGGATTATTGCTCGGTTTTTTCCAAGTATCGCTCAAATTGTTCTATGTATTTGTACCCTGAGTCTGGAAGTATGAGGATGTAAACGCCTTTTTCTTCAGCTATTTTGTTGAATGCATGTATTACTGCTCCTGCGCTTATTCCTATTAGTAGGCCTTCTCTTCTTGCTATGCTTACTGCTGCTTGGAGGGCCTCTTTCTGTTTTACGTCTACTATCTTGTCATAGCTTGTCCAGTGGATCCATTTCATGCCTGTCTCTATTCTTCTAATTCCAGGGATTGTTTCGCCTTTTGCAGGCTGCACCCCTATTATTTTGACTTCGCCCTTGTACTTGTTTTTGAAGAATATGGATATGGCGCTCATATGCCCTGATGTTCCTAAACTGCCAATTATGCAGGTTGGCTTTAGGCCTATGCTTTTCAGCTGTTCATCTATTTCTTTTGCTGTGTATTTTAGGTGGACTTTTAGGTTTGCGTCGTTTTCAAACTGGTTTAGATGTGTGGCTTTTTGAGTTTTCGCCTCTGAATCTACTTGTCTTATTGCCTGAACTGTTAATTCCACTGGAAGCCTTACAACTTCAGCTCCTAGGATTTTCAGGTATGTGTCGCTTGATTTTTGGACTTTTTTAGGTATGTAAAGCCTTGTCTTTAATCCATAAATGTTCGCTATTGAAGCTAAAGCTATTCCAGTGTTAGTGGATGTGGCTTCATACAAGGCTTCTTTGACTAAGCCTTTTTCTAAGGCTTCATGAAGCATGTACCATCCTATTCTATCTTTAACGCTGTTGCTGAAGGGGTTGTAAAATTCAAGTTTAGCCCAAACGCTTCTGTTTTCCGTGGATAAAGAGTTTAACTTTACCAGGGGAGTTGGCCACCCTTCAATTAGAAGTTCTATAGGATTACTGTAAACTCTAAGCCCTTTTCTTTCCGCCTTTTTAGGCGAGGACAGCCCAGTTAAAGGCATGTTTATCTTTATCGGTTCAATCATTATTTTGAAGCTTTTCCACGGAAGTTTAGGTCCATTAACCCCAGCCTGTATTATTCTTTCCTTGTCTATTTTTCGGTTTTCAGGAGATTTTATTTCTATGCTGTCAATGTCGACTTTTAATGCTGGAGCTTTTTCAACGGATAAAAGTTCAAGTGCATGGTAAGCCTCATACCCGTCTAATAGAACGTTTGTTTTCTCCTCTAAAATTATAGGTGTGTCAACCGTTTCTTCACCTAAGAATTTTGTATAGTAGGGCAGCGCCTCTTTAAAATCAACGAGCATTGCAGTTTTTACATTTTCCATTTCTACAAGCTCAAGGTTTTTTTTCAAAATTTCAAGATGGACGTTCACCTTTTTTTCAACTGTTGAGATGTGTGTGAGCTTATCGCTGTTCCTTATCATATGCTTTGAAGTTTTAGGTGGAAGCTTTATATGGCTCAGACCTGCTTCTATAACTGCCTTCTTGTCTAGGTTGTAATCGATTCTCCATGAGTGCACCTCGATTTTAGGCGAGTTATAGTCTATATAGACCACTGGAATCATTTTGCATCCTAGGTTTTTTAGGGCGTTATACCGGTGTTCTCCATCAATTATTATGTTTGTGTTTTTGTCAACAACTATAGCATATTTTAGAATTTTGTCGGAGGCTATTTCCACGGTTAACTCTTTAAGGTGTTTAGGATCCACTTCCTCATGTTGTTTAAGCTTGTCCAACTCAACAAAGTAGGCCTCTAAGCTTGGAGGCTGCTGTGGGTCCATGGATTTTTAACACCGTTAAATCCATTTAACACCGTTAAACATATATATAAACTTACCGACAAATACAAATAGATAAAAATGAAGCCTCCATGCGTAACAGTTGTTAAATACCTTCTCCCAGCTATAAGGGCCCTCGTAACAAGAGAGCTCGTAGAAAAACATAGCATAACAAAAATTGAAGCTTCAGCTAAAATGGAGTTGACGCCAGCAGCCATAACGCAGTACTTTAAGGGTGAAAGAGGCTCAACCTTCGCTAGGGAAATAGAACATTCCGACCATGCCATGAAAATGATAGGTGAACTTGCCGAAAACCTTGCGAAGGAAGATGTATCCCCAGAAATCATAATTGAAAAGCTATGTGAAATATGCTCTGCCATACGCTACGGAAAAGTGATATGCAAACTACACCAGGAGGACCTTCCCTCCCTGAAGAACAGGGGATGCGAAGCCTGCATCCCTCAATCCGAAGCTTAAAAGGCAAAATATTCTTAGCAGGGCTAATGTTTCACCGTGGCTAAAGCTTTAATCTGCCTAGTTTTATGTCCATTTACCTCGACGACTTTAACTTCAATCTCGGAAAGAAGTCTCTCAGCCGCTGTATAAGCCTCTTTTCTAGTTTGATAGGTTCCTCTAAGCTCAATCCAAGGCAAAGACTTGTCTATTTTTATCCACAAAGCATACAACTTCTTCATCATCTCATAAACGAATAGTTTAACCTTTAATTAAAACAGTTATGAATTTTCAATTTGGATTTATGCTACACTTCGATGGGAAAAATAATTAAGGAGGTTCTTAACCATTTGTAAGGGTTTGGGAGCGATAATTAAAGTGGGGTTTAACGGCGCTCTTAGAAAGGCAATGTTGAAGGAGTGCCTATGGATGGAGAAAAGCGGGAAAAGTTCAGAAGGCGAAGGCGGTAGTTATGAATCTAGCGTACGATCTAACGAAGAGGAGAATAGAATTATGGAGGGCGCCGGCCAAAATTCTAGTTTGGGGCTCGTCTAATTATAATTTAAACAATTTAGCACACGTTGAAATTCTATCCTTTAATTGCCAGGCTGAAGCTTTATCCATTTTTTTGTTTCATCGCGAAATTTCGGAGGCTTCTTATGGGTTTAGCTGACTTGAGAGACTTTTCAAAAACTTTGAAGCAGTCTTTGGCTGCTTACGCCTTTAACGTTTGCGGAATAGTTGCTGGTTCAATTATAGCCTATTACTCCGGGCTTTTTAACGTGGCCCCTTGGGCAGTGGTTGTTTATCCTCCCATACTTAGCGCCAGAGGGGTTATAGGCGGCTTGCTCTGTGGACGTATAAGCACGGGCCTGCACTTGGGAATTATTCAACCCCGCTTTTTCGGCAACACTAAGAGCTTCCATTTGCTTTTTAAGGCTATTATTGTGATTACATGTGAAGCAAGCCTCATGATGAGCCTTATTTCTATAATTTTTAGAAGCACTTACTCCTTAATCACTCTAAATGAATTTCTAAACATTATAAGCATGATTATGACTACAATGGCTCTTGCCTTGGTGGTCATATCCCCTCTGACAATGCTTGTTTCATTCCTATCCTTCAAGCATGGAATAGACCCTGACGTGGTGCTTTACCCAATAGAGTCAACTGTTTCCGACGTGCTTATAACAATACTTTATATAGCTGTGTTAAAAATATCCCTTCTCCACAACTTTTTAGGCCAACTCTTCCTTGCGCTTGCAACTTTAGCCCTTCTAGCTGCAACTGCATTAACACTTGTCAAGACCCTGCAGGAGCCTGTATTCATAAAGACATTGAAGGAATCCATCCCCACCATAGTTTTCGTTTCATTCATAATTAATGTTGCCGGAGCCACATTAGGCAAAGTTGACGAGGTTCTCCGCGCTAAACAAGAGATTTACAGGGCCTACCCGGTATATGTGGTTTACCCAGCTTTAATCGACACAATAGGCGATGTAGGCGCCGTCATAGGTTCGACAGCCACAACGAAACTCGCCCTTGGAACACTTAAACCCTCATTTTCATCCATGAAAAACCATGCGGCGGAGATTTCAGGCGCATGGGCGGCTTCACTGATAATGTACGTGGCCTACTCGATACTGGCTCTAACAACCCAGGGGCTTATGTCTCCGGCGAACCTATTAAAATTCACCCTTCTACTATTAACAGCCAATGCCATGGCATCATTTTTCATCATAATCCTTTCATACTCAGTTGCCATACTAACTTACCAAAAAGGACTAGACCCAGACAACTTTGAAATACCAATAGAAAGCTCCATGGCAGACAGCATAACAACCATATCCCTTCTCACAGCGATGACTTTGCTTGTAGGAAGCTAGCAAACCGCCTAAAGAGAAGAGGTTTATTGATCATTATGAATAAAGCCGTCAGAGTAGTTTTTAGTAAATGTTATATATACACGCTGGGAAAGGATTAATGGGTGTTATTATGCCTGTGGCTTTAAAAGTTCGCGACGTCATGGAAGGAAATGTTGTGACGGTGGATGGCAAACAGCCTGCCAGCGAAGCTTTAAAGGCTATGCTTAAAAATCAAGTTTGGTCTGTGATTGTATCAGTTAACGGCATACCATCAGGAGTTGTGACTGACCGTGACATTCTGAGGAGAGTTGTTGCCGAGGGACGCGACCCCAAAAAAGTTCAGTTAAAAGATATCATGTCATGTCCATTAATTACCATAAGCCCTGATGCACTCTTCGGGGAAGCTTGGAGGCTTATGACTGATAAAGAAATTAGACGTTTATACGTGGTTGAAGATGGAAAAATTATAGGCAGAGTGACGCAGACGGGTTTATTTAACAAACTATTAGAAGTTACAATGGCGCTTAGCTCATTGAAGTATTCCATGTAAAAATTCTCCCCTTCTACTTTTTCTCAAGGTTTAAAGATTTTTAAATTTCTTTCTGATAGCAGATGTTGCCGCCGTAATCTACCCTTTCAGAAGGGCTAGAGTTGAAGTTTTCGCAGATAATCCGGAAGTAATCTTCGAAACAGAACAGTTCTACAAATACTTTTACCATACTTCCCGTTCTTCGGGTTGTTTATGAACTCCATGTCCGTAGGGAGAGGCTCAGGCCATACAACATTCCCAACAACAATTGACATAATTAGGAATTGGGGGTATAACAACAGCATTAGGCTACATTTTGGCTTTTACCTTTCACGTAGGATCTATGGGAATATGGCTGGCCTACGCCTTGCGTGACATAATATGTGTAGTGGCTTTCGCGTTACGGAAGAAGTATGGAAACTGGACCGAAGCCATAGTCAAGAAGAACCCCACTTAAACCTTAAAGAGCACTCGCAGCCACATACGCCAGTAGAAAAAAGGTAGGGAGCTAAACTTATTTTTCCATCATTTCCTTAACTTCTTTTTCGCCCTTCACCATTTCTTCAGCCTGCTCTTCATCTTCCTTCAACAATAACGTTTGAAACTCTCCCACATGGGTTTTCTCTTCCCCAGCCACTTCAAGAAGAACCTTTTTTATGGCAACGTTATCTGTTGCAGCTGCCAGCTGTTCGTAGAGGCTTATAGCATCTAATTCAGCTATTATGGCGGCTCTCAATATTTCACGGTCTAAAAGCTTCTTCTCAACTTTCTCTAATTTTGTAGGTATTTGAGACATCATTCTGAACAGCACCCATCAACATTTTTAGCTTTAAACGAATTAAATTTTCGCTTTCCCTCGTATATATTAGCGTTAAACGACCAACCCGTGCAGAAATATTCCATGTTTAGTTTTTGCGTTGCTGGTATGCTTTATGTTTCAGCTTTGCGGCCTATACACCTCAGCCTTTTCAAAGTCTATTCCAGACCATCTTACTTTATAACCTAGCTTGGAAAGGACGCTAGAAACGTCGCTTATTCCTTCATCCTCAATAATTTCTGCAGCTTCATTAAGCGATAGCTTTCCCCTCTTTAAACGTTCTTCAATTTCGGTTTGTAGCTTTTCAAGTTTTTCTAGGCTTACTAAGCCGCTGGGCAGTGCCAAGTATCCATCTGGAGGATTTGACGTGAAGACGGCTTTTACGGCTTCTACTGAGACGCCGATTCTTTCTGCAAGTTCAACGTATTTTAAGGCTTCCTCCGTAAATTTGACGGGAAAGCTTTTCAGGAAACAGACCTCCTTCAACTTCCATTCTTCGAAGGTGTTGTTAAGGTAACGCAGAACCTGAGACATTGGAATTTCATCGCTGTAATATACAAAATGAAGTTGGGGGCGTCTTTCCAGAGAGGAGAGTTTACTGCATGATAAATTCTCGTCTACGAGTAGAAGCATGTTTACGTCTACTTGCTTGAGCTTTTCCACCTTGCGATGCAGGTATTCTTCAGTCCAGAACCCAACTATTTCCACGTAAACTTTTATTGGGCCTTTCTCAAGGGAGAAGTCGGGCAGAATTAGGTGTTTTCCCGCGGCTATAGGTTCTGGTTCTCGTTTAAGCATCCATCCCGAATTTAAGGCTTGAAACTGTGTGGCGAAGTTTTCCTCTGCAATGCTGTCGTAAACCTTCTGAGGCTGAGGAGGCTTTAAAAGAAGTGAGCCGTGTTGGCGGCTGTCCATTCTGAAACGGCAAACCTCATTTGTGTATTTCCAAAGGATCTTAGCCTCCAAAGACCATTCTGGACATGCCACAATTTCCGGTAAAAGCTTGGCTATGTTTACGCCGTATTTCTTTGTAAGTTTGAAGAGGCTTACTGGGCCGTCAACCTTAACCCAGAAGCCTCGGTCGCTGAAAGCCTCGTATATTAGGCCAAGCCTTTTAACCGAGTATAGAAGCCTCTGCCAGTTTCCAGAAGCTGTGAAGTTCAATTCTACAGAGTCAAATAGAAGCGTTTGTGTTAGGCTTAGGTTATACTGTTTAAGCAAATCCACTGCTGATGGAGGTTTAAAAGCTGCCAGTATTAGTTCGTCTTCAAGATCTGCGTAAATGCATTCTTCAGCTTCCTTCAAATCTAAACCCATCTGGCGGGCTGTTTCTTCAAGCATTTTTATTCGGCGGTTTTGTGTTGTAGGAAGCCCCCATGTTCCAGCGGCTGAGAAAAGTCTTCTCCTCAGCTCTACGGGGTCAACTTTGCTGCTGCATATGAATTGGCTTCTTCTGTCCAGAAGTAAGGATAGTCCCCTTACGAAGCGGTAATCATATCCTTGAATCTCCAAATCTGAAACTTGTTCTTTAACAGCCCTTTTCTTATCTCCTAAATGCGCCGAATAAGCCTTTATGAGGGTTTCTGCAGCTTCAAGGTTTTCAGCTGTTAACTTCGCGTATCTTGGGATTAATTCTCCTTTCCGCTTCCAAACAGTCAACAAGTCGCTTGGAAGCATTTATTTGCCTCCCACTTTCCGCCTTCTTCTCCGACTTATGTTAACTTCAACGGTTTCTTTGGAAATTATCTCTAACAGCTTGGCTGTTTTCCCCTCCTTCTTCCTTAACAGCCTTCCTAACCTTTGAACATATTCCCTTACGCTTCCTGTTCCGCCTAAGACTATCCCCACTGATGCTTCCGGAACGTCTACACCCTCATCTAGAACCTGGGATGTCACCACAGCCTTGTATTTGCCGTTTCTGAAGTTTTCAAGTATTTCCCGTCGCTCTTTCCTCGGCGTTTGATATGTAATTGCTGGAATAAAGAAGCGGCGGCTTACAGCGTAAACCAAGTCGTTGTGGAGGGTGAATATAAGCGTCTTCTCATTCTTGTATTCTTCAAGCTTATCTGCTAGAAGTTCAAGTTTGGCCTCTGAGTTTACAGCGATTTTAAGGGCTGCGTTTCTGGCTAGAAGAGCTTCACGGGCACGGGGATCCCTACCCGTCATCATTATGAAACGTTGGAAATCATCCACGTTCCTTAAAGTTATCCTTTTCTCCTTCAGGTAAGCTTTGAAAACACCCATATAAGAGTCGTACAATCTTTGTTCTTCAGGCTTTAAGTTTACAAAAATTTTCTCATGAGTGTAGGGTGCAAGGTGTTTACCGGCAAGATCCTCAACCGCAACGGTGTAGACAGGTTCACCAACCAAAACTGGAAGAAGCACATGCCTCTGATCGCCTCTCTCATACGTGGCTGTTAAACCCATACGATATGGGGCAATATACATTTCAGCAATGTGCATGTACCCGGATGAGGCAAGATGATGCACTTCATCGAAGATTAAGAAAAGAAACTTGTTGCCCAAATTTGAAGCTTGAATGTAAGCCGAATCATAGGTGGAAACCGTTATCATTCGCACCGTGTTTTCTCCGCCTCCTACAACTCCAGCTTCAACGCCTAAGTGGTCTTTCACCCTTCTTCTCCACTGGTCAACAAGGTCAAGCGTAGGCACAACTATAAGGGTCTGCACCTTAAGAAGCTCAATGGCTTTAAGCGCTATGAAAGTTTTTCCCGCGGCTGTAGGCAACACAATTACGCCTCTAAAACCTGCCTTGCGCCACTTCTCCAAGGCCTCATTCTGGTATTCCCTTAAACTCACGTTGCACTTAATCTGCTCAGAAGGCGGTAGGCTTAAAGCTTTATCTTCAATTTGAATTCCGCTTTCCCTAAAATAGTCTAAAACATCCTTGTAATGGCATGCTTTAACACGGTAACATCCGCTGCGCGGATCCCATTTTCCATAAGGAGTTGCAACCTCACCCTTCAGTATTAGGGTTCCCCTGTCAAACCATAAACTGGAAGCCAGCTCCATCGACCCCTCCCTGAAAAGCCCCTCCGCCCATAAAATTTGCTATACTTTCCTCAGTATATTAGGCCTTTGCTATCCAAAAAATGAGTGCAATACGCCTTTTAAAGAGTGCAGCTGAGGCTTTTCCCAAGCCTATGCATTATCAACGTTTGTTATATGGCATAAACCTTATTCTTTTTGATGTGAGAATATGCAATATGTGCATTAAAGGAGAACATGAGTTTTACTGCTGCGGGGCGCATGTTAAGATTTCAGAGGGCGGCATAGAGATTTTAACTGAACCCCTCGTAAAGCATTGTCCCCTGCACGAGGCCCTCACGGGAATCAAAAAAATTGATGTTGAAGCCGTGCGTAGAACGGTTGAAATGAAGGTTAAGAGTTTCGGCTTCTGCTGCGCAAATCGTCTTTTTAAAGCAGATCCTGTTGTGGCTTATGGCGCTTCTGAAATGATGCAGTTTTGGCTTGAGAAGAAAAATGTGGACTGCGCAGTTGTTGTATGCGAGGGAGCTGGCACCGTTATAACGACTAATGGGAGGCTTGTGCAGGCCATAGGCTCCCGGTTAAACGGCATAATTAAAACCTCACCGATACCGGAGATTATCCAGTACATAGAGGGGATGGGTGGAAAGGTTTTAGACGCGTCTACTGCTAAAATTGACCAGGTTGAAGGTGTGGAAAAGGCTTTTGAATCAGGCTTTAAACGCATAGCCGTAACCGTTGCCGGATTTAAAGCTGATGACATAAGCAAAATAAGAAGCTTAGAAGCGGGGATAAAAGCTGAGGTTACCATTTTCTCTGTTTGCAACACATGTGTGGACGGTGAAAAAGCAGAACACATAATTAAGGCGGACATTGCATGTGCAAGCGCCTCAAAAATAGTTAGATCAAAGGTGGGCGGCAAAGCCCTATTACAATTAGGAGTTACAATCCCTGTATACGCCCTTACAGAGAGGGGAAAAAACCTTATTTTAGCCTATTTAGCCGATTTCAAAGATAAACTCGTCGTCTTTAGAACAGAAAAACTTCCATACAGTGCTGAAGGCCGAGGTCCCGTGCTTAGCGAGCATGTTAAGAGTTCCTGTTCAAATTGTTGCGAGACACAAAATTTTAAATATTTTCTAGCAGCAAAATTTTAGCATGGTTTTAAAGGGCAAAACTGCTGTAGTGACTGGCGGAGCTTCCGGTATAGGGAAAGCTATTTGCAAACTTTTTGCAGCTGAAGGCGCCAAACTTGTTATAGGGGATGTTAACGAAGAGAAGGGAAGGGAGGTGGAATGTGAAATTAATAGTTCTGGAGGCGAGGCCATTTTTCTCCGTACAGATGTAAGCAATTATGAAAATGTTAAATCCCTTATAGAATGTGCTGTGAAAAATTTTGGAAGAGTTGACGTGTTAGTTAACAACGCTGGGGTTTTGTTAGGACCCTATTTTATTCATGAAACTCCACTGGATGTTCTCGAGAAGTCTCTAGACATCAATGTGAAAGGAGTATTTTATGGAATGAAATGCGTCATCCCCCACATGTTAAATCAGGGTGGCGGCGTGATCATAAATTTAGCTTCAGGCATGGGATTGGTGGGCATTCCAGGGCTAAGTTGTTACTGCGCTTCAAAAGGAGCCGTTATTCAAATGACTAGAACTGCAGCTCTTGAGTACGCAAGAAGTGGCATTCGCGTTGTGGCAGTTGCTCCAGGACCAACAGATACCCCCTTATTAGAAAACCTTCTAAAGGGCTTTCCCGACTTAGCCCAGGTAAGGATTCCTCTAGGGCGACTAGCCTCACCTGAGGAAATCGCAAACGTAGTTCTCTTCTTAGCTTCTGAAAAATCCTCATTCATCACAGGGTCAGTTATAATCGTAGACGGGGGAGAGACAGCAACCTGAATTCAGCGTAGGAGTCACTTTACATTTTACGGAAAATTGTTCATTGTTCAAAAAGCAAAGCGTTTGAAAAACCTATTTTAAAGCCTCGCTGAGAAGTTCATCTACTTCGCCTATCCATTTTTTATCTAATTCACCGTCTTCACGTATTTCCCAGCAACCCCAACCGTCAGTCAGTGAATAAACCAAAACACGTCCCTCTAAACCTTCATTTAAACTGTCTTCTAAAATAAAGAGTGCGCATTGGACTTTACGTAAAATTCTGTAACCTTCTTCGTCTGTTTCAATATGGCTTCGCTCTTTCGGTTCAATCCACTGAGCGATCGTTATATTCTCATAAAATCTAAAGTTTAACTCTACAACTTTGTCATTCATTTTTATCTGTTTAATCTTTTCTTCACTGAAGTAACATTTTAATTGTAAATTTAACCTGCGGGTGATTTGAAGTAAATAGTTACATAAATCTGAGTCTGGCCCAGCTACAAACCGCTCTACACCATTTTCCCAAAGGAAAACCCGCCGTAACATTAGGTGCCAACCAAACGGTGTAGGAGTAGGCGCAGGTTTTTCAAGAAAGATTGTGTAGCTGCTTCTTTCCGTTTTGCCGCTTAGCTCCGTCAGTTTCCAATCTCTAATACCTGACCAAAACGCAAACTGCGGCGTATTATTGTAGTTATACTCCCATTTCCACATGTTGCCATCTGTAAATTGGAGGTTGATCCGTGGAATTGTATACTCTTCACCTTCGTCGGTGGTTACATGCCCATTTCCAAAACCAAAGACGACCACAGGCTCATTAAAAGTGGAAACATTAAAAGTTCTTTCATCAAGGGTTGTTTGCTCGCCGTTTAGCAAAAATATCCTCTCTATTGGAGGTGGAGGTATTGGTATTGGAACTGGTCCTTCGTAGAAAACGAAGGGCATGAAAAGGATATCCATCTCTATCTTTTCAACGGATTCGTGGCATGTGAAGGCAAGTTTACATGAAGCTTGAAGGATGCTCTTGTCAACTTCCATAATCCTTAATTCTCCAGTTAAATTTCCAAGAATGCTGTGGCTTAAAGCATCTTCAAATAACAGATGGAATATTGACATGTACGGTTTGAACTTGCCGCACGTTTGATCCGTTGATGTATATGGCTTAAGCATTATGAATATAGTAGCTACAATAACTATAGTAACTAACAAAACCGCGATTAGCAGGCATTTTCCACGCCTCATCCGGTTCACGAACCCGTTACATTTAAGCAGAAGACCCTCTCGCAGACAATTTGGTTTACAGTGATTTTTGCGGTCACCTCGTGCGTTCCTTCTGGGGTTTCTGCATCAACGGTTAAGGTTAACAGTATGCTTCTAACCGTGAATGGATCTTGAAATGTTTGAAGGGGATCCAACGTTGTTTCAGCTTTTATTCCTTCCGGCAGCGGGCCTGATTTACAATTTATGTTAAACTTTAAAGATGGGTCTTCCAATTTGTCATAAATGGCTATGTAAAAGAGGATTTGGGCTTTTCCCCCCTTTTCCACTTGTATTTCTGGTTCGTGAGAGGGCGGCGGCGGGGCTGCCG
>JBBITX010000014.1:0-25980 GCA_037440545.1 Candidatus Bathyarchaeota archaeon | reverse complement strand
AGGCTTGTGCGTTGGGTTTTGGTTGAGGCTGCTCAGGCTGCCGTACGCAGTGATGAAAGGTTTAGGGAGTTTTATGAGCGTTACGCTGGTAGGAAGGGTTGTCAGAAGGCGGTTGTTGCTGTGGCTCATGAGATGCTTCGCATAGTTTATTTTATGCTTAAGCGTGGTGAGCCTTATCGTGGTGAGAATCGTTGTCTTTCAATGAGGAAGTTTATGAGGTTGGAGTGTAAAGTTTTGTTGGCTTGTGGGCGTGACGTGTTGCCGCTTGGCATCTTTGATGCTTTTCCTTAAGGCGTTTTCCATAGGAGCGCACTGGAAAGTTTGCCACATCCACCTATTCTTGTTTCTGGTCAAAAGGCAGAAACTCGTAGGTGAGATTGCCCTGTGGAGAGGTCTTGGCTACAAGCCTCACTTTCAAGCCAACCTTAACTTCTTCAGGGCTTAAACCCTTAAGCCACGCAAGCACCTTCACGCCTTCCTTAAGCCTTCCAATAGCCACAATGTAGGGCGGGTTCTGTTGAAAGGCGGCAGATCTAACAGCAACATACGTAAATGTTTCGATAACTCCTTCGCCGCTGAGCTCCACCCAATCCATTTCAGAAGCCAAACATTTTGGGCAGTCCGCCACAGGCGGAAAATGGAGAACGCCGCAATTTCGACACTTCGCCGCTAAAACCTTGCCATGCTTCAATTTTTCCCAGAAAGGCAAAGTTCTATCTATTGGAATTTCATGCACAACTTTTATTTCCCTAGACTTTATGGAAGGTTTCTCGGTCATTAACCTCATCTCCTTAAAACTGTAACATAACAGTAGTGACCCGTTCCACCCACATTATGGGCTAAAGCCACATAATTCTTCAAGGGCACTTGCCTGCCTTCCTTCGTGTTTTCCTCCCTAAGCTGTTTTGTCAACTCGTAAATCATGGAGCAGCCTGTAGCTCCAATCGGATGCCCCTTAGCCTTCAACCCGCCATCCACATTCACAGGAATTTTCCCGCCGATTTCCGTCTGACCCTCCCTAACCAGTTTTGTGCCTTCACCTTTCTCGCATAAGCCTATGTCTTCGTAAGCCATTATTTCGGCTATGGTGAAGCAGTCGTGAACCTCAGCCACGTCAAGCTGTTGGGGGGGTTATTTTAGCCATTTTATATGCTTTTTGAGACGCTAGAAAACTTGACTCTAAACCAACGTAACTAAACCGTTTACTCATGTTTGCCGTTTCAGAGGCGAATCCTATTCCTGCAACCCAAACAGGCGTGTCCACACGCAACGCTTTAACCTTATCCTCGGATGCGAGAATTATGGAGGCAGCTCCATCTGATATTGGACAGCAGTCTAGAAGCTTCAAAGGCGCCGCCACGACTGGCGAAGCCAAAACTTCCGCTACAGTAACTCTCTTCTGGAGATGAGCCAGAGGATTTGCGGAGCCGTACTTGTGGTTTTTGACAGCTGCAAGGGCTAAGTCGTCCTCGGTGGTTCCATAATTAGCCATGTGAGCGTTTGCATATAACGCGTAATAGGCTGGGTAGGTGACCCCGAAATTGTGGAACTCCCAGAGGTAATGTCCAGCCCTTCCAATCCACTCCATAACCGCCGGAGTGTCCACCTGCCTCATCTTTTCAAAGCCGACAGCCGCAGCCAATTCCACTTGGCCGGAAGCTACAGCCCAGAAAGCCGTTGCAAAAGCAGCGCTTCCGCTGGCGCAAGCTGCCTCGCAGCGAACAACACCTGCGCCGGTTAAACCACAATATTCTGCGGCAACAGCGGCTGGAACAAGTTCTTCGCATAATACGCCGGCTCCAGCAGAGCCGAAGGCAAGGAGCTCTATGTCTTTCGGGCTTACGCCCGCGTCTTCTATAGAAGGTTTGAAAGCCTCAAAAACTAACTCAGCCATGTTCACATCGTCTCTTACGCCGAATTTTGAGGAGCCAACCCCGATGATTGCCACTTTTCTCAAGAGAACCCTCTCGAACAAATATGGATTTTCCACGCTTAAAATAAATGTTAGCTTGCCGAAGCCGGAAATTCATCTAAAACTTTTTAGTAAATACCTCAGCACAGTAAGCTTCTGAATTTCGCTTGTCCCTTCATAGATTTCCGTTATCTTCGCATCTCTATGGTACCTTTCAACCCTATATTCGCTGAAGTAGCCTCTTCCACCCAACACCTGAATGGCGAAGTCGGTTGCTTCCACAGCCACTCGACTCGCATAAAGTTTAGCCATAGCCGCAAACATGGGGCTGATTTTACCAAAATCTATAAGCATTGCAGCACGGTAGGCTAAAAGCCTTGCAGCCTCTATTTTCGTGGCAATTTCAGCGAGGGGAAAACCTATCGCCTGATGTTGCAAAAGAGGCTGCCCCGCAGCTTCTGTGTTTTTGGCGTGTCTAAAGGCTATTTCCCAAGCGCCTTGAGCCATTCCAAGGGCTTGGGCAGCGACAAAAACCCTGTATTTGTCAAAGAACTCTAAAGCGTGGTAGAAGCCCTTGTTTAGTCCGCCGACGATGTTCCAGTTCGTGACCTTAACATTGTCCAACGTTACTTCGCCAGTTACGCAGCATCTAATTCCCATTTTGCCAGTCTGTTTTCTGGTGGCAAGTCCCGCGGTTTCCTTTTCCACGACAAATAATGTTTCGCCCTTATATGAAGGGACAGCATTAGGGTCTGTTTGGGCTAAAACAACAAGAAAGTCGGCAAGCGGAGCATTAAGAATGAAAGTTTTGGCTCCATTCAAACACCATTCTTTGCCACTTTTTGTCGCTTTAGTTTTTAGGCGGGTTATGTCGCTTCCGCCAGCGCCGGGTTCAGTTAAGGCAGCCGCCGAAATGTAGTCGCCATTACAGATGTGCGGGAGATACTTTTCCTTCTGTTCTTCAGTCCCATAAGTAAGGATTAGATCGCTTCCATAGTTGCCCGTGGAAACCGCCGCGCCAAGAGTTGAGTCGGCTCTACACATCTCCTCAACAACGAGGCATGTTTCAAAGAAGCCATATCCTCGACCGCCATACTCGCTTGGAAAGGACATGCACACCAAGCCAAGCCTAGCCGCCTTCCGATAAATTTCAAGGGGATATTCCTCTTTTCTGTCAAGGTCTAAGGCGATTTCAGGTTTAAACTCCATTTCACAAAATCTCGCCACTTCATTTTTGATTCGGAAATGCTCCTCTGAAAGCTCAAACTTCAATTACGTTCACCCTAACCTTTGAGAACGCGAGTTTTCTAAAAGAGGCAGCTCTACACCGTTTATATTTTAGCTTTTCTAAAGGTTTTCCCTCACCGTCACCCTCAGAAAACTTAACAGCAGAGTAGGTGGTAAGCAACAACAAAAGCAGAATCTGAAAGAATGGAAACCTGAACCTGCGACGGCGCATAAAACAGCAACAACGACGCTGAAAAAAATTGCAAGAATAAACAAAATTAACACGTAAAACTGCTCCATCAACATAGCAATCAAAATAAACTTCCAAATTTAACCTTAAAAATTTTCCTAAAAAGCACATTACATAATCAAAATTTCTGTTAAGAGACACTAAAAGAAAATCGGATTATTGTCGAACTCGACACCTATAACTATGCCACTATTTCATGAATTTTTCTTCCAATCTCACATGAGAGGATCAGCTCGCATCCATCGCCAACACCCGTACAATAACGGTTAGCAGCATTAGCAAAAGAAATACGTTGCGCTTTTCAATATAATTTGCGTTTCTTCCCTATTTTATCACCTATATATGCTCCGGCAATGAACATGATTGCATATAGTAGAAAGATGAGGAGTAACGGAACTGGGCGAATGAACGTTGCTAGAATTATGCCCGAAACGGTCCAAAGTATGAATCCAAACCCCAATCCAGAACACGCAACAAAGAACACTCTCATTTGTTTCGGTGAACCTGCAGTTTTTAGGTAATAGATTAAACCTAATCCTACACCAGCTGCTGTGAATGTGATAAGCGTGAGAATTGGGTCGACTAACTCCGTCTTTTCCGGCCAGAGCCAAGGCGAGACAAAAATACGAGAAAGAACAGCGACTACGAAAATGATTATAAAATAGATTGCTAGTTTCCTCGAGGACGACTTCATCAAGGACACGAACCTAAGTATATGCACCACTGTTCGGCAATCATCATACACGCATCACCTAATGGGAAAATAACTAGCCATTCCATGCATAAACAGCAAGGAGTAAATGCCGTGCAACAAGCAAAGCAAAGGGACCATGCGCCAACCATGCAGAGTGCAGTCCAACTGAATATACATGGAATACACGTCCACCAAGGATCTATCAAAACAAGTAAGCTTTTAAGAATTTCTCCATCATATTCTTTTAGTTGTTTCTCCACCAGTTTAAACAAGTATTTAGTTTCTTTTTCCATGGCGCGATTGAAGCATATAGTTATAGCCTGTCGCAAATTAACTTGTCCGTGGTCTGCGTTTCTAAGAGTTAATTGCAGTCGCATAAACAAACCTCGAGCAACACCTAAAATTCTATTTTCAAAATCTACCTTAAAAGACCGTGCATTAAATGTATCAAGCGTGTTTGTTCACTTAGCAGCGACTAATGGAAATAGGATTTCTCGCGAATTTTGGGCATTATCAACCTCTTCCTGTGGGCAGTGTAACAACAATAAATAGATTAAAAGCCGATTGAAATGATTAAATGCTATGGCTCTACCTTCAACTTATTAGTAGGGCGTAACGTCCTCGCAGAAATTGTCCGTCCTCAAAACTATTTTGGGCATTTTGCCCGCTAAGCTAACATTTGATTTTGTAGATAAATTTTCGTGAGCAAAATCCGCATGCACGTTGCCATATGCTTCTCATGCATACTAGCCGTAGCCATAACAGCCCACTGCATAGGAAGGCCAGAACTGGCAAACAACATAGCAGCCTTCACATACTAAAAAGGCAAAAACAAGCTCCGAATGCCAAAACAAGCCGAAAACAAATTAATGAACACTTATGCGCGCCGGGCCTAAGCCACCGTGAACACCCTCAACGCCAACCCAAAAAGCGTTTTCTATACCGTCTAGGCTGTTGCTAAATTGATGTTTTCTTGTTAATTTTATGTCAGCATTGTTATTGCCCTTATTTTGTTCCAGCTTGCCTAGTTTATTGAAAGCGATGCCCATGGCAAGAAGACTCTTGTCATGGAAGCTGAAACGCAAACGGAGAGAAGCGGGCTAGTGGGAGCCGCACAGCAAACAGCAGACGTTAAAGGAAAAATCGTCCAATACGTTTTCACTTTAGAGAAAATGGGGAGAAGCAGAGAAACCAGTTGATTCATGCAGCAAGTAAAAAGTTAAGCGTTGCTTTGGAAATAGCTAAAGAAACTGCTCTTAGACTTGGCGAAATTTTACTGTGACGATGGACAGACGTAGATTTTCAGTCATGAACTATTAGAGTTAATAACCCTGAAAAGGGAAGCAAACCTAGAATTTACAAAGTTTCAGATCAGCTTATTAGTAGAATTCAAACTTTACCGAAAACTTCAGATAGAATCTTCGGCGGTTCCTCAGTTAAATCTATGACTACAATGCTGAGTAGAATAAAGAGGAAAGCAGCACACAGCTTTAACAATCCTAGACTGCTGCAAATTCACTTTCACACTTTGCGCCATTGGAAAGCAACAATGGAATACCATAAAACCAAAGACATTTTACATGTTAAGAGTTCCTCAGGCACGGGGATATTAAAGCCACAATGATCTATGTGCATTTAGAAAAGGCTTTGTTAAGTACAAACAACAACGAATTCCACGTTAAAACAGCAAAAACCTTAGAGGAAGCTTGCGAACTGTTGAAGGTGGGGTTTGACTATGTCGTGGAAATGGATGGAGTTAAAATATTTAGAAAACGTAATAAAGTTGAACGATTTCCTATAGATATGGACGATGAAGAAATCGAGGTACGCTGAAACTTGTGATTGCTTTTTCCGCTTCTGAGTCCAGTGAAAGCATGTCTATGTTAGTTGCGAGAAGTGAAAAGGGATTTTGAGTGCTTAGGCTTCTGACCGTGTTGAGACGTATGCCCAAACACTTACGAGAAGTAGTGTTAACACTGCACCTGCAAGTCCTGAGAGAATGTATCTTATGAACGTGCCTAGGGATGGAAGTAGTGTTATGAAGAATGGTATGACATATGTTGCTGTGACATCAGCTATAATGCCTGCCACGAACCCAAGTAATGCTATAAGCCCAAACACCTTTAACCTTTCGCCCATTTTTCCACCTAGCTTAGATTTGATTTCTAAGCCTCTTTTTAGTTTAACTTACATCTTTATGTCTATTTTTTAGAAAACAGCAAGCCCTTCTTGGCACCGGAAAATTAAAGCTAAAAAAGGTTTTGAAAAGCCCCTATATCTTAATATATATACGTAAATGTTTCCAGCATATTAACAATGTATAAGTCGGTTAAACGTTATCCTCCTCTGGAGGAATCAAACTTGTCGGAAAGATTTGCAAAAAGATGGGAGGAGAGACGCGACGAGCCCCATTTCACTGAGCGTATCAAAGAAGCTGTTAGACCACCTGGCCCATTGAAGCCAAGGCTTGACATGGCTGTTAGAAGAATAGAGCTGCAAATACAGAAGCTAGATCAGGCAAGCGAAAGGTTCAGCCAAAGAGATAAATCAATATTTGCAAGGATAGTTGACGCCTACACAAAACATGACATGGCACGGGCAAATGTTTTTGCCAACGAGCTAGCGGAAATAAGAAAAATGGAAAGAATGATTATGCAGGCTAGATTAGCTCTGGAACAAATCGTCTTAAGGTTACGCACGGTATCTGAACTTGGAGATGTTGTTACCACGCTGTGCCCTGCCATAAGCGTGCTCAGGGCTATCAAAACTGGAATTTCAAACATATTCCCTGAGGCGGAAAGCGAGTTAGGGCAGATAGGTAACCTTCTAAGCGGAATAGTGATGGAAGCTGGAGAAAGCACAGGGCTCTCAATAAACTTTGAAACAGCAAACGAAGACGCCCAGAAAATACTCACAGAGGCTGCTGCTGTAGCAGAACAGAGAATTAAAGAGAGGTTCCCAGAACTTCCAGCTGGAATGCCTGCATCGGCTATTTCAGAAAAATCACCAACAGAAACTTCTTAAAAGGAAGGTGATTCCATGCCCCAAACTTCCAACCTTTTTTTGTCTCTTGGAAAAGAAGTTGAAGATGAATATGGCCGCAGAATAGGAGAAGTTGCATCCTTCACTGTAACGCCCAACGGCGTTATAAACTCAGTTTACATTAAACTTAATGATGGAAAAATTTTAAAGTATCCAGCATCAGCTGTAAAAGCTGAAGAATCTAAGGTTATATTCCTATCAAAAACTAAAATTGAAACAGCCGAGCTGTGTGATCAAATTCCATTAGTATGGCGAAAAGATCAAGTGTTAAAAGAGCTGTTGGAAAAGAAGAAGATATCTCCAGAGGTTTATGAGGATTTACATAATAGTTTTGAGGGAGCCTTAAACCAGCTTAAAACTGAAGCCCAAACCTTAATGGAGAAGATTGATGGAGAAATCGAAAGGTGTTCCCAGGAAATTAAGGAGCTAAACTACGCGCTTGCCTACTTAGAGGTTGAACATGAAATTGGAGGAATCGATGAACCTTCATATCAAGCTGCCCTTTCAGCAGTGCAAGATTCACTTAAGAAGGTTAACATGGAGAAAAATGATCTTGAAAACATGAAAAACAAGCTTTCAAACATTCTTCTAGGAGAAACAGTCCATAATATTGTTGAAGAACCTAAAGCTAAAGTGTCAGATTCCATCCCTCTAAATCTTCCAGAACCTCCCGTAATAGTTTACGTGAAAGAAAGAGAATCCCAAACATAAGCTCAATGGCGGGTGGAGGGAGCTAAAATAAGAAATCCCTTCTCTGCAACCCCCCCACCACTACGAGAAGTTATAGGCGATTCTGTTCATAAACTGCGAATGCAACAGCAAAGAGTTATACAAGCTTCTTTTAGGCTTAAAGAAAGGGATAAAAGCTTATTCCTAACATGTGTAAATTCTTTAAAGTCCAATAACAAAGAAAGAGCCGCAGTATGTGCAAACGAATTGGCGGAAATTAGGAAACTAATAAATTTTCTGCAACAAGCCGAGCTTGCCATAGAGAGGGTTATCCTTAGACTTGAAACAATAAGGGATTTAAGCGAAATAGTTTTAGACTTAAAACCCGCTCTCCAAACCCTTCAAAGCATATCTACGCAACTATACAATTTTCTCCCAGAAGTATCAGCTGAACTTAGGGAAATAAACAATGTGATAGGTGAAACCATTTATTCCACAAGGATATCAACAGACGAATCAGTAATCCCTGTTGGTAAAATTACCCCTGGAGGCGAACAGATTCTAGATGAAGTTTCAAGTTACTTGGAGAATAGGCTTGCAGAAAAACTTCCAGAACCACCCACCCTCTATGAAAATTCGAAAATGGGAGAAGCCCAAACACACATTAAACAGATGGTTGCTTTAGCGGCAACATGTTCGCAGACATTAAGTGAAAGAACAATAGAAGGGGAAGAAGCACGTACAAAAAACGTTTTCTCCATCAGAAAAGCTGAGCTTCAGGAGGTTTCGCTTAAAATTGGAAAACCGACACTTGAAGAAGCTCTTCTTGAATATGTGAGAAAATGCGGGGGCGAAGTCGACTTGTCAAGGTGTTCCAGAGAATTGAACGCTTCATGCGAGGAAGTAGAGAAGGCTTTGCGTGATCTAGGGGCGAAGGGCAAAATAAAAATAGAAGCTTAGGATGTAAGCCCTATGGAAGCCTCTCAGGAACTTGAAAAGTCTGCTACAAACTATGCTTTAGAAGCAGTCCGTTTAGATAGACAAGGCTCAAAAGGAATGGCCATAACAATGTATCAAAAGGCAATTGAAACACTGTTAAAGCTTGTGCAGCTATACCCCAACTATGGCTTGAACAAGGTTTACATCCAAAGGGCTATAGCTTATCAAGAAAGGATAAAAGTGCTGCAGGGAGCAGTTGGTCCCTCAGATTTTCAAGCGGAACCAAAAGAGAACGGGTCAGCTAAAACAGTTGAAGCTAAAAAAGCAAGCTATGAAGACCTAATAGTTAAGGAGAAGCCGAACGTAAAATGGGATGAGGTAGTTGACCTAGATACAGCTAAGAGGGCTGTAAAGGAGGCTATTGTTTATCCGGTTCAAAGGCCAGACTTATTCCCTCTGGGCTGGCCTAGAGGTATACTTCTCTTCGGACCGCCTGGATGTGGAAAAACACTGTTAGCTGCAGCTGTAGCCACGGAGATAGATGCCGTGTTCATATCCGTTGACGCAGCCTCGGTTATGTCTAAGTGGTTAGGTGAGGCGGAGCAGAATGTAGCAAGGCTATTTGAGTCCGCGAGAAAATCCGCTCTAGAAGATAAAAAGCCTGCAATAATATTCATCGATGAGCTTGACTCCTTAATGGGGAGGCATTCAAATGAAGTTGGGGGGGAGGTTCGCGTTCGAAATCAGTTCTTGAAGGAAATGGATGGAATAATCGATAAAGGTGTAAACCTCCATGTTTACGTCATAGGAGCCACAAACAAGCCTTGGGATTTAGATTGGCCCTTCATAAGGCGCTTTCAAAAGAGGATACTTGTCCCTCTTCCAGACTATCAAGCCAGGTTTATGATGTTTAAGCATTACACAAGCAACCTGCATTTAGCATCAGACGTTGACCTCCATGAGTTAGCCAGACTTTCAGAGGGGTTTTCTGGAAGTGACATAAAAGATGTTTGCCAATCAGCTCACCTAAAAGTTATAGGCGATTTCTTCGAATCAGGGCAAGCTGCAAACAAGCTTGCTAAACCTAGACCGCTTAACATGAGGGATTTCAGGCAGATTCTCGAGGAAAGAAAACCCAGTGTTTCTCCAGACATGTTAGCCCTTTACAACCGCTGGTTTGATGCCTTCAAGGCACTGTAGGGGCGCCTAAAGTGGAAAGGTTTGGAGCTTTCTTATTTTGGAAAACTCCTTTCTCCCCTTCTCCTCCCAAAATAAACTCCAAACCCCACATTTGGAAGGCGCTCCTAATTTTCAGCTTTCATTTCTTCTTCAAAAATTTTTTTGAAGTTTTCCTTATTCATGTTTAGCTTATCTGAAAGGTTTCTCACCCATCTTATATAAATTCTGAAAATGTTTTGGAGAATATCAATTTTCTCCCTGTCTGGAAGCTCCTTTTCTTCTGCTAAAAGTAGTGCAAACCACTTGCCCAAATCCGTTAGCTGATAGGCTTTAACCCATATAATTCGTCCTTCACGTTCAATTTTCTCCATGTCCTCTATTAGAACTCCGAGTCTCGATAGAACTTTTAAATTCTCAATCATTGTCTTGTTCGAGTATGAAAGGTTTTCCAAAAGTTCCCTTTGATAAATCTTATTTGAAATTCCTTTTTTTAGAGAGTATCTTAAAATGTCAATGGATGCTTTCGACCCGAAAATGGCGCTTAACGTTCTTTCCTTCCTTCCTTCTGGAAGAAAAACTACATAGGGATGTAACTCCATGTACACTGGCTGCACCGTTAAAAGTCTTAGAGGAATATCTTATAAACGTTTTCGCAAACAGCATCCTTTTAAAGTGCCTTAAAAAATTGTACTTGGGTGTTTAAAACGGTTCCTCAGAATTGGCATCCGCTAGATGGAGAAACGTTTCTAACCAAGGAAGGCTTTATACTTAACGTGTTTGGATATGAGCATCCAGAGGGTAGAGTCTTCTCATTTCTAAAATATATCCCCTCCAAATTTAAGGAGCTGTTTGGCATTCGCTTTTTTGAGAGGACTTGGCATTATGAAAAGCTTGAGCTTTTCAGAGCTGAAAAGCTTTACACAGCAAAGAACTATCAAACCTTCATAGAAGTTTTTCAAAAAAGTTTTCCAGAATACGTCTACTTCTGCCCTTTCAGGAAAAAGAAAGTGATAAGCGCTCCATTAAACAGCATAAGTAAAGTTTATGTTCCAAGGAGAAGCCTTCAAACCCTTATAAAAACTTCAAGGAGAGATAAGCTGCAACAGACGGCTCTGGATCTAATTAACCTACTTTCAAACGAATCTAGAGTGGCTCTGGAGGATTTTGGCGTTCATGGCTCAATAGCCCTAAACATGCACACGGAAAAGTCTGACATTGACATTGTCGTTTACGGTGGTAAAAACTTTCGAAAGGTTGAGGCAGCGGTAAACAAGCTTGTCAGGGAAGGAACACTGAGCTTTATTTTCAACAACCGTTTAGACGCCTTAAGGCGCTTTAAGGGACGCTTTCAAGGTAAAGTTTTCATGTACAACGCTATCAGAAAACCTGAAGAAGTTACCTCAAAATATGGCGAATATAGTTATACGCCCATACTTCCTGTTAAACTTCGCTGCAGAGTCAAGGACGATGACGAAGCCATGTTTCGGCCGGCAACATACAAAGTTGAAAACAGCACTTTTCTTCAGGACAAACTGGCCTTTATTGAAGATGCTGTACCAAAGATAGTTGTGTCTATGATTGGATGTTATAGAAATGTTGCAAGAAAAGGGGACACAATCGAAGTTTCAGGGATGCTTGAAAGGGTTATTGAAAATAAAACCCAAAAATCCTTTTATCAGGTTGTTGTCGGGACAGCGGAGAACGAGGAAGAATACATTTGGCCAACTTGATGCTTAGAGACCGCGACGCAATATTGACTAAGGAAGGCTTAATCTTTAGGGTTTTTGGATATGCACACCCGCATGAGGGTTACATATGTGACGCTGAATACTCCTCCTCTAAAATATTCAAGTCTGAAAACCCAAAAGCTTACAGAACTGACGGTGAAAAAGTTTTTTACAAGTTTTATGAGGATGAAGGCTGGAGATTTGTTGAAAAAAATTTTCCACATCACATGATTTTTTACAAACCATTAAACAGAAGCGTTGTAGGCGTTGAATGCTCTAACATTATGCGCGTAAGAAAACCCCAGCTGAAACTTCAAAGAATTATGGAGCAGAAACCTAAAGATGAACTTATGTTAGCCTTACAAAAGGTTCTTGGAAACGTTCTTACACGTTCAGGATTGAAGTTGAAGGATTTTGGGGTTTTCGGATCTATACTTCACGGCTTTTATCATCCAAGATTTTCTGATATAGACTTAGTGGTTTATGGAAGAAGAAATTTTAGGCGGTTACATGAATTTCTGATGGAAATTTACCGAGAAGATGATTCTACGTTGAGAAACGAGTTTGAATGTGGATGTTCGGTTAGAGGGAAGCGTTGGCGTTTTATGAACATAAGCCCTGAAGAGTTTGTTTGGCATCAAGGTAGAAAGATGATTTACGGTGTTTTATATGATAAGGATTTAAAGAGAAAGATAAAAGTGGAGTTTGAGCCTGTGAAAGACTGGAGTGAAATCCAAAATGAATACAGCGAAATTAGAAGCATTACTAGTTGCGGTTGGGTTAAGGCTTATCTGCAAGTGAAGGACGACGAAGAGGTTCCGTTTATGCCCTCAATTTATTATGTGGAAACATTAAATGTTGTTGAAGGCCCTAAAGTTGAGGAAATAAGAAGGGTTGTTTCGTACATTGAAGAATTTAGAATGCAGGCTTGGAAAGGCGAAAATGTTTATGTTGAAGGGAACCTTGAAAAGGTTGAAACTTCCAAGAGAAACTTTTATCAGGTAACGTTAACCTACTGCCCCAGATATTACGACCAAGTGCTTAAAATTGTAAGGTAGAAATTATCTCTTCAAAACCATATAGTCCGATGTTCTACTTCCGAGAAGTAATCTAAAATATTCTTGGCCGCTTTTGCTGTCTGAAACGTGTTCAACTTTTCCCTGTGCAACAACTGTTTCGCCACATTTTGCTTGTTCACAGAATCTGCCTCTAAAAGAGGCTATTTCTCTAATTGGCTTAACTTTTCTCCCTTCAATAATCCTTACATTCTCAACTATGTAAGTGCAAGGAGTGAACACGGATTGTGAATCATCAACAACTCTTGCAACAACCCTCGCATAGCCGCAACTCTTGTATCGGACATCTCCGTAATGCTCTTTTATCTCCTTCCAGTCCTTCACAAAGCGTATGAAGTAGTCTCTTCCCATAAATTTTCCCTGCAAAACCTTTCTAGATTCGACGGCAAGAAAATCTTCGAAGTTCATTAAGGTGTCCCTCGAACGAAAATCGTAAAGCACCTTCAAATCTTCAATAGTGTAACGGTTGAAAAGCGAATCTTCTTTTTCCAATAGTTCTTCAAGAGTTGAATAAATTCTCCAGCAGTTTTCAGATCCGTAGAAAACTAGGTCAATGTCAGATTTGAAAGTGTGTAGTTTAACCAAAAGCGAACCTGAAACCCCTACATTTTTCCAAGGAATTTTAGCCAAATCCTTTAGAGCCATAAGACATTTAAAGGCTGTCTTTTCCAAATCATCTAATTCTAAACTTTTTCTCATCTCCTCCAAGCGCTTTACAGGACTGTAAACTTTACTTATGTTTTCAAATGGAATCTCGCAAAGTTTCTCATCAAATACCGGATCATATACAATGTAGTTTGGTAAAAATTTTTCCAGAAAATTGAATCGCTCAGCTATTCCATAGATTTTTCCATACTTGACCTCCCCAAGTTGTCTAAGGCCCTTTGAATCTGGAATGAACCGTGGAAAGGCAATAACCTTGTTCGGTGGGTGGACTAAACCCTTCACATCAAATATTACCTCTTCAGTAGACTTTACAAAATCCCCCTCTCGCAACATCATATTCCCCTCATTTAATTTAATCCGCCCTTTCCAATGTATTTTTCATGTAGTTGTTCGATCATAAAGAGTTATAGAAGGTACCTAAATCTTTGGATTTTATTCCAGTATTCTGATTAAAGATGATCCAGGGCAAGCGTTCTTAGGCCAGACTTTTTCAAAGTTATAAGCACTGCTGTGCCTATTATTGCTCCTGCAAGGCAGTTAAGGGAATCTGCTACGGCATAGTAAACCGTCATTGGTGCCCAAAAGGGGTACATTTCTGGAACGCCCCAGTTCAGGATCCAGACGGCAATGTTGTTCCCTGTAGCTACGTCTCCTCCAATTCGTGCAATCCAGGCTAGGCACCATAAGGCCATGGGCATTTTCGCTGGTTCTCTGTTTTTTATTGCTTTTGTCATCCACTTTCGAACAGGAGGTATTATTATGAACGCTAATGCAAGCCAATACTGCCATGTTATAATAGGCATTGCCTCATACCAAGCGAAGGGATGGGTAAACCATATGGCCATTTCTATTGCAAAAATTACGGTGGCTTCTTTCCATCTATTAAATAAAGTCAACCCGCTAATCAGCGCGGCCATTGTTGGGCTTAAGAAGGTTAATAATCCAATGGATGTTGCCGGGTTGACATATGGTACGAGCCATCCAAATATGAAACCGGATAATGTTCCCCATAAAGGCCCCAGTAATGGAGCTGTTAAGCTAGAGAACAAAATGTTTGATAATGTTATCATGGCAGGTGTCCCGAGGACAGGGTATGCTGGAATCCATGAACATGCCAAGATCAACGCAACCCAAGTTCCTGTCAAAGCCACGAATAGAACGTTTTTAATGTATTTTTGAGTTTTCACGTAATCACCTTATGTTATTAATTGCATTGCTGTGTAATTTTTTACATAACATTAATAAGGCTTTCCATTCAAGTAATATTAAAAGGTGCATGATTTGAAAGCGTGTACATTCAATAAGGCTGAACATATCTCGAAATGTCTAGAGTTAGCTATATTATTGGAGGTTACAACGGATAAGCCTGGAAACGTTAACTTGGTTGTCGGCTTTGAGGGAACAAACCACACGCACTTTTTAGCTTCAGCTGTTTCTGCATCGCCATATTTTAGGCTTGCCGCCAAGAGGGGTATTGATGTTTCACTAGGAGAAATAGGCCTAGAGGATGTTAAAGTTGGAACTATTATTAGAGATTGTATCGCTGATATTAATGCGTGGCAGAATGGCGGTAACACTCTACTTGGGACCATAATTTTACTTTGTCCAATGGCTGTTGCTGCTGGTATGTCGCCATTGGCTGTGGAAAAAACTTTTGATGTCCGTGATGTTAGGAGGAACCTGCAGAAAGTTGTGGAGTCAACAACTCCGGAGGACGCCGTCGCAGTTTATGAGGCCATTAGGATTGCGAATCCAAGCGGGCTTGGAAAGGCTCCAGAATTGGACGTAAACGATTCTAACTCTTTAAAACGTATAATCGATGAGAAGATATCTCTTTACAAAGTTTTTAAAATTGCGGCAAGTTATGATGACGTATGCTTTGAATGGGTTAACAACTATCCGTTAACATTTGACTTTACATATCCCCGTCTGATGGAACATATTAAAGATTACAAAGACTTAAACAGGGCTGTAATTCACACGTTTCTTGAGGTTTTGGCTAACCGTCCAGACACGTTTATCGCCAGAAAAGTTGGGCTTGAAAGGGCGAAAGAGGTTTCAGCCGCAGCTAATGAGATCCTACGTTGTGGGGGACTAAAAACAGTAGAGGGCAGAAAGAAACTGTTGAAATTTGACTCTGCACTTAGAAAGGAGGGCAGCCTTCTCAATCCTGGAACAACAGCTGACATAATTGCAGCAGCCTTGGCCCTCGCTGTTTTAAGCGGGTATAGGCCATGATCTTCTCCTTAAATCATTTTGCTCACAAGTTTTTATAAATGGATTTAAAATTGAATCAGAGATAAATTAATTAGGGTTAAAAATATTGTATCTAGCTTTCAAGAAGTATTAGGTTGAAAGCTAGGCTGAGGAGTGCAGATGAGTGAAAATCGGAAACTTAAAGTTACATTGTTAACAGGAAGGACTATAGATCAAGGCGTTGGAAAGGAGCTTTGCAAGTCCTCGGAGGAGTACATTAAAAGTGTTTCAGTCTGTTATATGGATCCACAAGATATGAAAAAGATTGGAGTAAAGGAGAAGACAAACGTTCTTGTTTCAACCCGTTTTGGATCCGTTATCGTTAAGGCCCATAAATCTCTTAGAGCCCCTCACCCAGGAGTAGTTTTCATTCCTTATGGGCCATGGGCCAACGTTGTTGTCGACCCTGAAACCCACGGCATTGGAATGCCATCATTCAAAGGGATACCTGCCGAGGTTGAACCCACAGATAAGCCTGTCTTAAGCCTTAAAGAATTACTAATGGAGAATTTTAGGAAGTGTTAGAAATGCCTGTGGTTAAGGCTGTAACATGTCCAGTTTGCGGAAGCCTATGCGACGACATTGAACTAACCGTTGAAGGAGGCAGAATTGTTAAGGTTAAGAATGGCTGCGCCATGTGCGAAGCGAAATTCCTAGGATACCACGGAGAACATAGGATTTTGAAGCCCATGATTAGGAAAAACGGCAATTTGGTGGATGTGTCACTAGAAGATGCTGTTAGAAAGGCTTCTGAGATTCTAGCTGAGGCAAACTACCCAATCTTGTACGGTTGGAGCTCAACAAGTTGCGAAGCAATAAGCGTAGGCATAGAACTAGCAGAAGAGGTTGGAGGAGTAATAGACAACACCTCCGTTGTATGTCATGGCCCTTCACTCTTAAGCGTACAAGAAGTAGGTATTCCCTCATGCACCCTTGGGCAAATAAGGCATAGGGCAGATCTCATAGTTTACTGGGGAAGTAACCCGTGGAGCGCTCATCCAAGGCACATTGAACGTTACACAGCTTTCTCTGAAGGCCGATTTGAGAAGAGCGAATGGAAAAGTTATTTAAAAAAGGTTAAGGCATTAGTGGGTAGGAAAAAGATTCAGAGCACAATTAAAAGGCTAATTCTTAAGAAGCCTCCACCCTCACCATCATACGTTGAGGAAAGGCCGTATATTTCAATTAGTAAAACTGGCAGAAAACTTATAGTTGTAGACGTTAGAAGAACTAAATCTGCTGAAATAGCAGATTACTTCATACAGGTTGAGCCAAACCGTGACTATGAGCTTCTCCAAGCTTTCAGGGCGCTGATAAGAGACCAAGAACTTGAAGTCGATGAAGTGGCAGGCGTTCCAGTAGAATATTTAGAGGAGGTTGCCGATGCAATGGTTGGATGCGAGTTCGGTGCCCTATTCTTCGGCCTTGGATTAACCATGAGCGCTGGTAAACTCAGGAACATAGACGCAGCTTTATCTCTTGTACGCGACCTAAACATGAGAACAAAGTTTGTAATAATGCCTATGAGAGGACACTTCAATGTTACTGGAGCAAACACTGTTTTCACTTGGCAGACAGGCTATCCGTACGCCGTTGACTTCTCCCTAGGATATCCAAGGTATAACCCAGGAGAAACCTCAGTTGTTGATGTTCTTCTCCGCCGTGAGTCGGACGCCGCCCTAATAGTGGCTTCAGACCCTGTTTCAAACTTTCCAAGGGCAGCGGCGGAGCACCTAGTAAAAAATCCATTAATAGTTGTCAGCCCCCACATGGATGTCACAGCTCAGTTAGCTGACGTTATAATTCCATCAGCTTTTGTTGGAATAGAAGCTGCAGGGACAGCTTATCGCATGGATCATGTGCCAATTCCCCTTAAAAAGGTAGTTGAACCACCAAATGGGATATTTCCAGACGAAGATATACTAAAAATGATTCTTTCCGAGGTTAGGAAAATAAAGAAAACGCTCTAGGAGGCTTATAATGGAACTTTTAATAAAGAATGGGTTTGTATACGATCCTATTAATGGAGTTAAAGGTGAAAAGCTGGACATAGCCGTAAAAGATGGAAAAATTGTAGAGAGGGTTAATGAGCAAAGGGCTAAAAAAATAGATGCTTCAGGAATGGTTGTAATGCCTGGAGGCATAGACATTCACAGCCACATTGCAGGTGGAAAAGTTAACTCTGGAAGACTGCTAAGGCCTGAGGACCACTTTAAAGATTTTGAGAGAAAAACCCACGTGACCAGATCCGGAGTGGGCTATTCCATTCCATCCACATTCACAACAGGCTATCGTTACTCTAGGATGGGTTATACAACGGTTATGGATCCAGCTATGCCTCCGCTGGAGGCTAAGCATACACATGAGGAGCTAAGTGACACTCCTATAATTGATAAGGCTAGTTATCCGCTTTTAGGCGACTGGTGGGTCGTCCTTGAATATATAAGAGATGGAAAAATTGAAGAATGTGCCCGCCATGTAGCTTGGATGATAACAACAACAAAGGGCTACGCTATAAAGCTCGTCAACCCAGGAGGCCTTGAAGCTTGGGGCTACGGAGGCAACGTGAAAAACATAGACGACCAAGTTCCACACTTCGGGGTGACTCCTCGAGAAATCATAAGGGGGTTATGCAAAGTTAACAGGCTTTTAAACCTACCCCACACAATTCATGTTCACACAAATAATCTTGGAAAACCCGGAAACTACATTACAGCAATAGAAACAATGGACTGCGTTAAGGATTTAGCTTCTGAAGGAAAGCCTGCAATCCACATAACCCACTGTCAATTCTGCGCCTTCAAAGGGGATGACTGGAGAACCCTTGAGTCTGGAGCTGAGGAAATAGCAAAATACGTTAATGGCCACTCCCATGTAACGATGGACATGGGACAGGTGATTTTCACGGACACCACGACAATGACTGCAGACGGACCCTTTCAGTATATTCTTTACACTCTCAGCGGAAACAAGTGGGTTAACCATGATGTGGAAACAGAAACAAGCGCTGGGATAGTGCCCTTTCATTATCACAGAAAAAGCTATGTACACGCAACACAATGGTGTATAGGGCTTGAACTTGCACTTCTAATACACGACCCCTGGAAAATTTTTATGACCACCGACCACCCGAATGGAGGGCCTTTCATAGCTTACCCAAAGATTGTTTCATGGCTTATGAGTAAAAAAGCTAGAGAGGCTATGCTTGAAAAGATTAACCAAAAGGCTAGAAGCCGAACCCTCCTATCAACAATAAATAGAGAGCTAAACTTTTACGAGATAGCAATAGTCACCAGAGCGGGACAGGCGAGGGCCTTAGGGTTAAAGGATAAAGGCCACCTAGGCGTAGGCGCCGACGCAGACATAGCCATATACAACCTAAACCCTGAGAAAATTAACCCCTCAAGACAGTATAAGGCCGTTCAAAAAGCCTTCGAAAGGGCAGCTTACACAATTAAAAGCGGAGAGGTTGTTGTTCGAGATGGTGAGGTTTTAAGACACATCGACGGCGCCACACTATGGCTAAACGTCCAGACAGCCGAGCAGGCTAAAATAACAGAGGAGATGAAGAGGCGATTTAAAGAGTACTGGACCGTGGAATTTGAGAACTATCCTGTTTCAGAAGATTATATGGCCATATCAAGAAAGATAAATGTGAGGGCTGATGTTTAATGATTGTGAATCTATATCCCTTAAAAGAATTTAAGCTTCCAATAATAGCTGAATGCATAAACCCAGACATATTTCAGGGGAAAAAAGCCAAAGAGATAGAACAGCTGAAAGTTTGGGAGGGGAACAAGGAGAAAAAAATCGGAGAACTCTTTAAAGTTGAGGAGGCTAAACCGGGAGAAGAGGATTCTGATAAAAACCTAATAGCCCTGCACGGCGATTTGAGCAAAGTTCGAAGAATCGGCGCAAACATGACGGGAGGCGAAATATTGGTTAAGGGCGATTCAGGAATGCATTTAGGAGTTGAAATGAAAGGGGGAAAAATAAATGTTTATGGCAATGTTCTCGGCTGGGCTGGCTCAATGATGAAGGGAGGAACTATAGAGATCCATGGCAACGCCGGAGACTATCTGGGAGCTCCATACCGAGGAAGCACAGAGGGTATGCAGGGAGGCAAAATAATAGTTCACGGCGACGTGGGAAATGAAGCTGGGGCTCACATGAAGAAAGGTTTAATTAAAATTTACGGAAATGCAGGACAGTTCGTAGGCTTCAGAATGCATGGAGGAACAATATACGTTCAAAAAGACTGTAAGGGAAGGGCGGGAGCATGCATGACAGACGGCACAGTGATTATAGGCGGCCTTTTAGAGTCTGTTTTGCCAACATTCACCATAGAAGGCATCAGGAAGAGGGTTAAGGTTGAAGAAGGAGAGGTTGTTGAGGAACCCTTCTACCTATTCATAGGAGATTTAACTGAAAAAGGCAAGGGAAGACTTTACGTCGCGAAGAGTAAAAACCCCCACCTTAACAGCTATGAAAAGCTGTTATAAGGTGATGCAACTGGAGAATAAGATGAGCGTAAACCGCCTCGCATGGAACCTTTTACAAAAACTAATTCAGAACCCTGAGCTTTACCAGGTAAAAATTGAAAAGTCAGAGTGTGGAGCTACAGTTATCGACGCTGGAGCGAGGGTTAAGGGAGGGTTTAAAGCAGGTAAAATAATCACGGAAATATGTATGGGTGGATTAGGAAATGCAGAAATTGAATGCAAAAAATATGGCGACATGGAGCTTCCCACAATATCAGTGTACACAGACCATCCGGCAATAGCGACATTAGGCTCCCAGTTTGCAGGCTGGCAAGTTAGAGAGGAAAAGTTTTCTGCAATAGGCTCTGGACCGGCAAGAGCACTATCCCTAAAACCAAAAGAAATCTATGAAAAAATAGGCTATAAAGACGCTTACCAAAAGGCAGTTCTAGTGTTGGAAACAGATAGTAACCCTCCAGATAAACTTTTGAAACGATTAGCAGAAGAATGCCATGTCAATTACGAGAATTTGGCTGTGATTCTTACGCCAACAGCAAGCCTAGCCGGCTCCACGCAGGTTGCAGGCAGAATAGTTGAAACAGGAGTTCACAAACTAACAAAGCTTGGACTAGACCCAAGAATGATCCTAAATGCTTGGGGTTGCGCTCCAATACCTCCAGTGCACCCGAAATTCGTTAATGCCATGGCAAGGACAAACGACTCAATTTTGTATGGGGGGACAACATACTATACAGTTAGCTGCGAGAATGAAGAAGAACTTCTCAGAATTGTGGAAAAGGCCCCATCAAAAGCCTCAAAAGATTATGGAAAGCCTTTCCTTGAAATCTTCAAAGACGCAGAATACAACTTCTATAAAATAGATCCAAATCTCTTTGCACCAGCAGTTTTAATAGTTAACAATGTAAAAACGGGAAGAATTTTAAAAACAGGTGAAATCAACATAGAAGCTTTGATGCGGTCTTTTAGCTCCTTATAATTCCCGCGTAGAATTTCTAAAAATAATAGATTTAGCGTCTGTTTTTCCATGGTTTTAAAGGCATAGAGCTTATGAAAAATTTCTCTAGGAATTCATTGAATCCTTTATTCCCCACTAAAGCGGCCATTAGAAAACTCATAATGATAACCTCTGCTATGGCTTTAGGGAGTATATAATAAATGAACACCGATGCTCCACCGCCTCCAACGAAAATGGGCAGCAAATATGCGAAGTAAGCATATGTGTAGATGCACTCCGGAATATAAGACAATAAAGTAACTGGAACGCTTAGGAGCGAAGAGTGTTTATTTTCCCCCAACCCTAAAACGCTTGTGAGAAAACCGGAGGTTAAACCTGTCAACCCCTTTCCAAATGGTAAACCTATTAAGCCTAGCCAAGAACCCATGCCCATTGGACCATACATTATTCCTGGAAGTATCCCGACGAATATGCCTGAAATAAAGCCTATTAAAGGGCCTCCGTAAAATCCCGCTATAAATGCTGCTACTAGGGAAAAGTCTAGGGCTATGCCGGGAGCAAGTTGCCCAACATGAAATGAAATTGCGAAGAGAACGTTTCCCAAGACGCCCATCATAACAGTAAATGTAATTTTTTTGGCGTTCATATCTCACCCATCGATTTTAACCTCGAATATCCTTATATTATTTAAGAGTAGCTACTCAAAAAAGAGTTATAATTCCATTTAAAAATAAATATGGCTGAAACGTATAATTCAATGAGAAAAGTTGTTGAATGAAACTTTAAGGCTTTCGCTAAGTGAAGTTAAAGGGTGGCTTGAAAGCGAAACAAGTCAAGTTCTTGTTCCAATACAAGTTAAAGCTCAAAAGCTTATGGAGGAGATGGACAAGGGCCTTAAAGATTTAGATGATGTCTGCCGAACGCTTTTAGATAACAGTCGGAAAGAAATTGAGAAGAAGAACATGAGAACTTTTGGAAGGGCACGTGCACTAAACAAGTTGGCCAAGCTTTTTATAGAAAGGTTTCAGCAGCTTAAACCTGTAGATAAGCCCTCGTACGGAGGCTTTAAAGAATTTGTTGAGAGCGCCCAGAAGGCTTTTGCAGTTACAGATTATGATGTTAAAAACTGGTTTCCTAAAATCTCGCCCTTCTTCATAATGGATAGAGGCAAGTTCATAAGAAGTTTTGAAAAGGCTAAAGAGGCGCTTAAGGAACTTAGCGATTTCCTAACAAAAGAGTATGTGAAAGCTAAGATATTAGAGGAAACCTTCCAGCTTATAGAGGAAGTTAAAAAGTTAAATGAGCAGTCTGAAACTTTGAGTGAGGAAAAAATAAGAGTTGAAAATGAGAGGGCAAGAATTGAGGGGGAAATAGGGGAAATTCAGCGTAAAATGGATGAGGTAAAAAGCAGCGGGGGACTAAGCCAACTAAGCGAAATAAATTTGGAAATAGAAACATTAAAGAAGGAATTAGAATATAGCCTTCGCCACCTTCTAAAACCCTTCATAAAACTTCACTCATTAGCCATACATGGCGAGGGAAGCAGCCTGACACCTGAGGAAGTTAAAAAGCTCAACCATTATTTGGAAAACCCTTTTGAAGCTTTTGCAACGGAACAACCCCAATACCCAATTTTAAGGCAGCTTCTCCAAAAACTTGGAAAGATAATGGCAAATGGCAAGCTTAAAATAAAACAGGATAAGGAACGCAAGGCAAAACAAGCAATAGAAGAAATTGTAGACAGAAATAGTTTGGTAATTCTCCACCGAAGATGTGTTACAGCAAAAACGCGTAGAGAAAAGCTTTCAACATCATCTGTCCTTGCAGAAACTAAAACTGAACTCTTGAAGCTTGAGGAACATTTAGAAAGGCTGGAGAAGAAGGTTGAAAGCCTAAAATCAGAGGAGAACACATTGGATAAAAGTCTTAAAGAAACCTTCAATAAAATCTCTGAATATAAGAGTAAAATAGAGAAAAATATTCTCGACTCAACTGGAAAGAAGGTTAAGATAGAGTAGTTTGAGGTTTAACATTGCAGGCTAATCTATCCCAAATTGTTAAAGAGGCCTTTGAAGCTTCGCTTGAAACTTTTTTATGCAACTTAGAGGAAGCTGCAAGGCTTATTTGCAGTGAAAAGGGAAATAAAAACTTTGAGGTTTACGGAAGACTTGCAAAAGTGCTGACTTCATGCGAAGCCCTAATAATTGGAGATTTGCATGGCGACTTAGAAAGCCTAACTGAAATTTTAGATAGGAGCATGTTTCTAGAGAAAATGAGCAATAACGCAAAGGCAATCATGGTTTTTCTAGGCGACTATGGAGATAGAGGTTTACATTCAGCTGAAGTCTACTACGTTATATTAAAGCTTAAACTTCTCTATCCGGAACAAGTCATCCTTATGCGGGGGAACCATGAAGGCCCCGAAGATCTTTTAGCCTCCCCCCACGACTTACCATGGCAGTTTAAATCAAGGTTTAACGAAGGATGGAATAAGGCTTACAGAAAAGTTCAAGAGTTATTCCAATGCCTCTACAGCGCTGTGCTGGTGGAAGAACGCTATTTAATGGTTCACGGAGGACCACCCATCCAAGCTAAGACAATTGAGGACCTGGCTTACGCTCACATAAGACACCCAAAAGAAAGCTTATTGGAGGACATTTTATGGAGCGATCCACATGAAACAGTTAAAGAAGTTTGTGCTTCACCTCGGGGTGCAGGGAAACTCTTCGGCGAAAAAGTGACTGAAGAAGCGTTGAAAAGGTTTGGAGTAAAAGTGCTAATTAGAGGCCACGAGCCATGCCGAGACGGCTTTAAAATAAGCCACGGAGGAAAAGTTTTAACCATATTTTCGAGGAAAGGGCCTCCCTACCACAACATTTACGGGGCGTATCTGCTTCTAAAACTTCATTTGAAGTTTGAAAACGCAACGCAGCTAATCCCCTACATATATAGATTCTAGCACTTCGTTAATACACAGAAGCCTTAAGAACTTATAAAACAAGCATTTTCACGTTAAGAAGGGCAGTAAATTGAAAATTGGAATTGTAACGCGAAATCCAAACGCTTACAGTTCAAGTCAGCTGCGGGAAGCTCTATCAAGACGCAGCATCCCACATGTATGCCTAAATTTTCCACAGCTTGCTGCACGTGTAGGATATAAACCCTACTTAAACTTTCGCAACTTAAACATATTAGAAGATGTTGACGCTTTATTAATTCGGCCGATTGGCCGGGGATCTCTTGAAGAGATTGTTTTCCGCATGGACATGCTTTATCGTCTCCAAAGACTTGGTCTATACGTGGTTAACCCTCCGGAGGCTATTGAACACTGCGTGGACAAGTATGACCTTTTAGCAATTCTAGAAGATAATGGAGTACCTGTACCCCGTACTGCTGTAACCGAAGATCCAGAGGAAGCTTTAAAAGCCTTCTATGAACTAGGAGGCGATGTAGTTGTAAAACCCATTTTCGGCTCAAGAGGGGTAGGCTCTACAAGGGTTACAGATGCAGAGGTTGCGTCCATAATTTTTAGGGCAATAACATTCTATCATGGCGTGATTTACATTCAAGAGTTTGTTCCCCACGGCTTTTCGGATATAAGAGCATTTGTAATCGGAGACAGGGTTACTGCAGCGATGCGTAGGGTTGCAACAAGCTGGAAGACAAACTACAGTCAAGGAGCAAAACCTGAACCCATCGACCTTGACAGTACCCTTATGGAAATAGCTGTAAAATCTGCCAAACTCATTGAATGCAAAATTGCAGGGGTAGATATTCTTGAAGGCCCAAGAGGGCCAATTGTTGTTGAGGTTAACAGTCAGCCGGGATGGAAGGGCTTACAATCTGTAGCTAAAAATAACATAGCAGATGAAATCGTCAACTTTGTGCTTTCAGAACTTAAAAAATAAGAAAACTGCACGAGCCATTTTCAACTTAGGTGTATAGAAATAAATCGAAAAACTTGGGGGATTATCGGGCTTATAAAAGGAGTAGGTTGGAGGCAAGCCCATAGTATGAAGCATAAAAATGTTTAAAAGGAATGTTTAATCTCAAACGTTTGCTTCCGACATTGAATTCTTTTGCCTCAGCGCTTGATTCGTACATTGCTGTTGCAAGAAATGCGAATTTAATGCTTATAGGTTTTCCTAAGGAAACGCATGAATTCCAAATTATCCTAAAGGGATCTCATTAAACTAATCAGTCTTAACAACTAAATCCATGAATGTAGCTAACTTATCTGTTAGCTGCCTTTCCCTTAAGCTTATTCCAGTCCCTCGATCTTCCGCAAGTTTTGAACCGTAATAGGCTGTAGCTAGAAAAGTCTTAGCTTTTTTCACACAGTTTAGAATAACTTCTAATTCGCCCGAGTGGAGATACAATGTGATGTCATTTATAACCAGAGTGCTTGTTGGGTTCTTAATGAACTCCTTGAGTAATGGCTCCATTTTTTCTCTGTTCAATTCTGCGTAGCTTTGCACTTCCTTGCGTGAGGTACCGGATAGTCGAGGCATATAAACCTTCAAGGGTGAGAAATATCTAACTTTTCCTGTCAAATCAATGTAATCCTTCAGTTTTCCGCCAGCGCAGCCTATTCTTTCAGGAGCCAAATCAATGACCGTTATTTCCTTAAGATTTAAAATACCCATCAACTTCTGAAGTAGTTTGGCAGCTAATTTTGTTTTTCCAGAGCCAGTTTCCCCTATTATCAGCACTTTTTTACCTATAATATCTAAGGCTTCCAATCTCACTTCATGCTTATTTTTCGCCAAAAAAGGATTCCCTGCTTATTCCTATCCTTTGTAGAATTATTAGGATTATAAATCCTATAATGCTTCCTGGAATGCAACTTAAAGCCCATCCAGCCCCAAATATTAAGAAAGCAAGAA
>JBBITX010000013.1:9387-26359 GCA_037440545.1 Candidatus Bathyarchaeota archaeon | reverse complement strand
GTAGGATGGAACGAACCTGAAACGAGGTTAAAAAGAGTAGTTTTTCCAGCTCCATTTGGACCTATTAAACCTGCAATTTCACCTTCATCCACATGAAAATCCACGTTTTTTAAAGCAATAAGCCCTCCGAAACGCTTTGTCACATCTGTTCCTTCAATTAACTTCAAAATCAACCCCTCTTCTAGCGCTGACTCTAACTATGCTATTTCAACCATTTCACATAAACTATACTATTAAATTACCTTAAAAGTCTACTGCAACTATTTAAGCTTAAAGCGCTCCTATTTAAAGATGGTGCCTAATAAGGTATAATGAGGGGTTGATGTGACCGAATGGATTTGGCTAATTAAAAATAACCTAAAAATCAAGTTCATGGAAAAGTTTTCCTTAAAGCCCTTCACTTTAAAATGCTTCTTAGAGTTTTAAATACAAGTGGGTGATATGAATGTTTAAGTTTGAAAAAGAGCAGAAAGTCCTTGACTTAGCAGGAGTTAAAGTGGGAGGTCAACCAGGCGAGTATCCCACAGTTCTTATAGGAAGCATATTTTACAGCGGACACAGAATAGTTACAGACCCTGTTAAAGGCAAGTTCGATAAAAAACAAGCTGAAAACATGATAAGGAAGGTTGAGGAGCTATCTGCAAAAACAGGAAATCCCCACATCCTCGACGTTGTAGGCGATACATCTGAAGCCCTTATAAGCTTCATAGACTTCGTTGCCGATATAACAAATTGCCCATTCCTCGTTGACGGCTCATCTTCAAAGATTAGGCTTCCAGCAATGAAACACGCTGTTGAAGCTGGACTGGCAGATAGGGCTATTTACAACTCTATAGACTGCTATTTCACGGAAGAAGAGGTTAAAACGCTGAGAGAATGCAATGTGAAGAATGCTGTTTTAATGGCTTTCAACCCTAAAAAGCCCTGGGCTGAAGGGAGAGTTGAAGCTTTAAAAGGAAGTTTTGGACAGAAGGGACTATTACAGGTGGCTGAAGAGGCAGGGATTAGCAACATGCTTGTTGACACCGCTGTGCTTGACATGCCCAGCATAGGCATTTCGGCAAAGGCCATCAACCTAGTTAAAAACGAGTTCGGGTTGCCCTCAGGCTGCGGACCTGCCAACGCTGTCACAACATGGAAGAAAATTAAAAAGGGGGAATTTGGAGCTTACGCTTATGAAGTATGCACAGGCGGCTCTTTAATACTGACCCAAATGATGGGAGCAAACTTCGTCCTATATGGACCTATAGAACTTTCTGAACCAGCGTTCATTTCATGCGCCATGGCTGACGCTTTAATTGCCTACGCGGCGAGAAGAATGGGAACAACCATAAAAACAAGGGATCATCCACTCTTTAAAATATTTTAAAAAGAGTCTCCTACTGAGCTTACATCTAGTAGGTTTCAGGTTTTCTGCAGCTGCAGTTTACCAATTCTAAGCTTACAACGCAATTCTCGGAAGCTGATTATTTGTAAACGCCATATTCCTTTGCGGCTTCAATCATGGCTTTGACGTTTTCAGGCTTAGCCTCCTCGATAACCGCCCCGTTCATTAGGATAAAGCCTCCGCCTTCTCCGGCAACTTCAATGAGCTTTTTAACGTATTTTCTTACTTCTTGAGGGGTTCCTAGGCTTAGCAAAGAGCTCGGCACGTTTCCGCCTATGCAGGCTACATCCCCAAGGATCTCTTTGGCTTTAGCCATGTCGGTTTGATCGAAGCCCCATAAAGTCTTGCCTTTAGGCAGATCTTTAATTATCTCTAGGCGCGATCCATAGGCTCCCTCAGCCCATGGAAAGGGCACACATCCTTCATTAATCAGGCCTAGAATAACCTTTTTTAATGTTGGCCAGTAAAATGTTTCAAACTGTTTATTTGATATGAAGCCGTCTGCCCCTTTATGAAGTGGGATGAACACTATTGGGTTTCCATTAGCCTTAGCACCTGTAGCTCCCATCTTAACCATTAATGGCGTCACAGCTTCAAGGGCTTGCAAAAGTTTTTCAGGCTGACGGTACATGTCAAGCATTATCCCTCTAGTTCCCCTTAAGGTGTCTCCGATAGTGTCGAATGGCGCTTTGGTTCCACCTCCGAAAAAGTTGGGAAACCCTAAGGCTTTCACTTCCATTTCCCATTTAACCACATAGCCTATCCATTTTAAAGCTTCACTTCCAGCTTCCATTAGTGCCTTCAAAGCAGCTTGAACCTCTGGTAAGCCGAAGGGAACAAAGGTGGCGGCTGAGAAACCTCCATACATTTCAAGAACGTTGGTGAAGGGGGAGAGCTTCTTAAAAGGCTCTAAAGCTCCAAATATGCGTGGGAAGTATGTGGTTAAGAAGAAGTTTGAAGGATCCTGTATTAGAGCATCGTATTCGTCTGCTTTCATGTATTCTCCTTCAATGCACTGGTAAGAGTGTTGAGGTGAAACTCCATGTCCAGGCCAAGCGTACAACTTATAGTCTAGAATTTCGAAAAACCTTCCGGGACTAATACCAACGATTCCCACATGGGCGTCAGGTTCAAAGTCTACAACGTATTTCTTGTAAGCTTCAACTAGCTTTTCATAATCATACATCACATCATAGGGCGTCATGCCAGCATAATATGCTGGGAAAAACCCTATTATGGGAAAAACAGGGATTCTGTCGGGCTTTTTCCTCAATTGAATGGCATCCTTTATCCTAGTCACTCTTTCCTTGTAGGCTTTTTCCGCTTCTGAACTAATGAAATTCACGCCTACCGGAGAAAGCCAACGCTTAAACATCTCCTCCTGTCTCTCTTGAGAAGACATTTTCTCCCAGCTCTTCTCCATTTTATCTCGCCTTCCTCCCTTATTCTACACCAACCCATTTTTTAGCTAAGGAGACCGCTGCCATTGCATCTTTGCCATATGCATCGGCGCCTGTATACTGCTTTATCTCATCTGAAATTTGGCCTCCTCCTATCATTATCTTAACTTTATCTCTTAAGCCGGCGTTTTTTATAGCTTCAACCGTTTTTTTCATAGATTCAAAGGCCAAGGTTAGGAAGCCGCTTAAGCCCACTATGGTTGCGCCTGTCTCCCTGATCTTATCCACAAACTTTTCCGCTGGGACGTCCACGCCTAAGTCATATACTTCAAAGCCGTTTACTTCAAGCATGAACACAACAATGTTTTTCCCTATATCATGTATGTCTCCTGCCACGCTTCCTATCACAACCTTGCCTAAACGTTTCGCTTCAGGTTTCTTTGCCAGCTTAGGCTTAACCAGGTCTGTTACAGCCTTCAATATTTCGCCAGCATACAACAGATCTGAGAGGAAGTACTCGTTGTTGGCGAAGCGGCTTCCAACAATTTCCATGGCTCGGCGCACATCATCCATAATTTTAAACGGGTCCTCCCCTGCGTTCAGCCTATCCTCAACAATTTTAAGAGCTTCCTGTTCTTTTAAATCTGCTAAAACATTTACAAGCTCCTCAGAGGATTTACTTTCCATAATCTTCCCCCATGGCTATTATAAAGCTTAATTTTTAATAAAAAATTTGCCCCATCACTGTTGAAATGAATTTCAACACAAAAGTTATTTTAAACTCCTTAGACAACATCATGGCGAAGCGCTAATGGAAAATCCTATAACAGTATTATTCGAGCCCTATGGACGAAGAGTGAAGGTGAAAATTGAAACCAGCATATTTGAAGCAGCGCGGAAGGCAGGCATAAAACTAAGATCTGGCTGCGGAGGTAAAGGACTATGCGGAAAATGTAAAGTTATTATAGCTGATAAAAAAGCAGTGGAAAATTTAACAGAGGCTGAAAGGAGCCATCTATCTTTAGAAGAGATAAGTGCAGGGTATAGGCTGGCATGCCTCGCCATTCTAAAAACAGATGCCGCCGTAATGATTCCTGAAGAAAGCAGAGTTGGAGCTCTTAAAATCCAAGCTTTTGGAGAGGAGCTGCTGCCACCCATTGATCCTGCTGTAAAGAAGTATTACATAACTTTAACTGAACCAACCCTTTCCGACGCTAAACCAGACATGGAGAGAGTTGTCTCAACGCTTGAGAGGAAGCATGGCCTAAAAGAGTTGAAAATGGAAATTGGAGTTTTAAGGGAGCTGCCTCGGGTTCTCCGTAAGGCAAACTGGAAAGTAACCGTCACCCTCTGGAACGACGAGAGAATAATCGCTGTCGAGGAGGGAAATACAACTGATAAACTATTCGGTTTAGCATTAGATGTAGGCACATCTAAAATAGTAGGCTGTTTAGTGGATTTGAATGAAGGCAAAACCCTAGCGGTGAGTTTTATTGAAAACCCCCAAATTCTTTACGGAGAAGATGTAATTTCAAGAATAACATTCGTGTCAGATAATAGAAGCAAACTGAAAATTTTGCATAAACAGTTGATAGATGGAATTAATGAAGTAATAAACCATGCATGTGCCAATGCCGGCGTTTCCCATAGAAACATTTACGAGGCCGTGGTTGTCGGAAACACAGCCATGCACCACTTTTTCTTAGGGCTTCCCATCAAGAACGTCGCTGTTTCGCCCTTCACACCTGTCCTGCGAAAATCTATTAATGTCAAACCGAGAGAACTGGGCTTGAGAATTCACCCTGAAGGCAACATACATATTTTACCCATAATAGCAGGTTTCGTTGGAGCAGACGCTTTGGCAGATGCCCTATCCAGCAGGATAAGCGAGTTTAAAGGGCTTTCCCTGCTTCTTGATGTTGGAACGAACACTGAGATTTTTCTAGGTAATTCGGAGGACATGTTATCCTGCTCTTGCGCATCCGGACCAGCCTTTGAAGGATCCCACGTAAAACATGGAATGAAAGCCATTACAGGCGCCATTGAAAAAGTTTCCATAGACCCTGACTCGAACTTTGACGTAACTTATGAAACAATTGGGGGAGCAGCTCCTTTAGGTTTATGCGGATCTGCAATGGTAGATGTTTTAGCTGAGCTTTTCAAGTGGGGAATAATAAATAATAGGGGAAGATTTAACGTCAATCTGAAGACTCCTAGATTAAGAACATATGATGGAAACACTGAATTTGTAATAGTGTGGAAAGATGAAAGCGGAACTGGCAGAGATATAACAGTAACACAGAAAGACATCAACGAGATTCAGCTGGCTAAAGCTGCAGTATTCGCCGGCTGCTGGGTTCTGATGAAAAGGAAAAATGTCCAATTAAATGATCTGCATCAAGTCTTGATTGCAGGCTCCTTTGGAAGCTACATAAACCCTGAAAACGCCAAGATAGCGGGTTTAGTTCCGGACGTTGCAACGGAGAAAATAAAGTTTGTAGGCAACGCTGCCTTATCAGGAGCTAAAAAGGCTCTTATATCAAAGGAGGAAAGGAAAAAGGCCGAGGCTCTATCAGAAAAGATCAGGTATCTAGAACTTGCAACAGATAATGACTTCCCCATAGAGTTCGCTGACGCTATGTTTATTCCCCATAAAAATCTTGAAAGATTCCCAAGAGTTAAAAACAAACTAAAGATTCTCGGAGAAAGAATTTAACTTCAAAGGCATTATCGCGGAATTATAAAACTTTAAGAGGCAAACTTCACAAAAGCCACCAACCCTTCAGCCAAACAAGTTGAAGGTTTGAAAACGCAAATGTGTCAGGGAGATCTGCGAGTTTGGTGACAGGACGCCTGAACATAATACTTTCAGCGTATTCATTAAAGGTGCAAAGCCTTAAAGCACTTTCCTTAAGGCTTATTTAGGCGAAGTAATTTGGGAGGTTGCGTAATAAACACTATTACCAAATCGATGATAACAATCACAGCGATTATGGCAGCTACAACTTCACCAATACAGATTTAGATTGAGAAGTTTGACAACTTCCTCTCTGTAAATTCGTAAACGCTGAGAAAGTAGATAATTCAAGTTTCTATGAGATGTGTTACAGAAGGTTAACTTTCCAAAAATCTGTGAAGAGAGAATGGGAGTTAATCCAGCTTCGAGTTCACTTGCCTTTGAATATTGGTTTTCTTTTCTCTGTAAACGCTGCTACTCCTTCTTGCAGGTCTTCTGTTGATGCAACAACGCCGAAGCCTGCGCTCTCTAGTTTTAATGCAGCGTCCATGCTTATCTCTAAACCCTTGTTTATAAGGGCTTTGGCCACTCTGAGCGCCACGGGAGCTTTTTGGGCTAGTTCTAAAGCGAACTGGCGAACAGCCTCTCTGAAATTGTTTTGTGGAACAACCATGTTCACTAATCCAATTTGCTCTGCAGTTTTCGCATCTATCATTTTTCCGGTGAAAATTAGCTCTTTTGCTTTCGTTACACCTATTAAGCGTGCTAGATGCTGGGTTCCGCCCCAGCCTGGAATAAGTCCAATGTTTATCTCTGTTTGTCCCATCTTCGCGTTCTCCGAAGCTATTCTTATGTCACATGCCATTGCCACCTCTAAGCCTCCACCTAATGCGTAGCCGTTTATTGCTGCAATCACAGGTTTTTCCATGTTTTCAATTGCAAGGCAGAGTTTCTGCCCATTTTGAGAGATTTCCATGGCTTTTAAGGCGTTGGTTCCCTTCATAGCTTTTATGTCTGCACCTGTTGAAAACGCCTTTTCACCTGAGCCTGTTAAAACGACAACGCGTATGTTTTCATCTATCCTTGAATCTTCTAACGCTCTCAACATTTCTTCTATGACTTCTTTGTTTAGGGCGTTTAGCGCCTCTGGCCTGTTAATAGTTATTGTTGCAATTCCTTCGCTTTTCTCGTAAATTATATATTTGTAATTATTTTCTGGCTTTTCCCCTACTTTTGTTTCCAATCGTAGAATCCCTTTCCAGTCTTTCTTCCAAGCATGTTCGCCTTAACCATCTGCTTTAACCCTGGATGGGGGTGGAATCTCTCTCCTAGTTCACGTTCAAGAACTTCAGCTATGGAAAGCGTTGTGTCTAAACCTACGTAATCGAGAAGCATAAGTGGGCCCATAGGCCAGTTTAACCCAAGTTTCACAGCCTTGTCAATGTCGTCTCTATCAGCAACTCCCTCTGAATATAACGCAACAGCCTCATTTAAAGCTGGAATAAGTATGCGGTTTACTATGAATCCTGGATAGTCTTTCTTCACTAGAACCGTTTCTTTACCCATTTTGTGAGCTACTTCCAATACTGTTTGTATGGTTTCATCTGATGTGTTCGCGCCTCGTATAACCTCAACAAGTTTCATAAGTTGGGGTGGATTAAAGAAGTGCATTCCGCAAAACTTTTCCGGACGTTTAGTGGCTGAGCCAAGTTCTGTTATGCTTATGCTTGAAGTGTTCGAGGCAATTATCGCGTGGGCAGGGGCTGAAGCGTCCACCTCTCCGATCAATGCTTTTTTCAATTGAACATCCTCTGCGACAGTCTCTATTATTAGGTCAGCGTTCTTTATAGCTTCATTTAAATCAGTGGTTGAGCGCAGACGCTCCAATGTTTCCCTCATTTGCTGCTCCTGTATTTGCCCCTTGCTCACAAGTTTCTGTAAACTTGTCCTAATCATGTTCATGCCCTCATCAATGGTTGTTTGCCTGCGGGAGCGCATGTAAACCTCGTATCCAGCCTGCGCCGCAACTTGAGCTATGCCATGTCCCATTAAACCAGCGCCTAAAACGGCTATTCTCCTAACTTCCATAATTTTACACCTTCCTAAGACATTAATTCTGTCTTCTACTATGTTAAAAAGGTTTTCAAAACAAGGAAGCATTTCCTTGCAAATAAATTTGATAAATTTCCCTTTGCTTATGATTATCTTGAAGTGAAAAGTAGAGTTGTAATTATAAAAGACTCTTCGCTTCTCCGAAAAACTTTTTACTTATGTTGCAAAAGCAAAAGGAAAGTGGGATTATTATGGAAAAAGCGGAAGAGAAAGTTGTAATCGTTAGCGGCGTTAGAACCGCCATAGGAAATTTCGGAGGTTCGCTAAAGGATGTTCCCGTCGTTAAGCTTGGAAGCATAGTTATCAAAGAAGCCTTGAAGAAAGCTGGTTTAAGACCCGTGACAAGCGAGAAACTGCGAAGATACGGTCCAGAAGGCCTTAAAGATGTTTTAATCACGGAGCTTGAGAAAAAATGCTATGACTATGACAACTCATTGCAGGAGGTGCAGGTTGACGAGGTTATTATGGGGAACGTCTTGCAGGGAGGCCAGGGGCAAAACACAGCTCGGCAAGCGTCAATTTATGCAGGGGTTCCTAAGGAAACCCCGGCTTTCACAGTTAACAAGGTTTGCGCTTCAGGGCTTAAGGCCATTATGCTAGGTGCACAATCAATAAAGCTGGGCGAGGCTGACGTTGTAATTGCAGGGGGCATGGAGAACATGAGTCAAACTCCATATGGTCTGCCTAAAGCTCGTTGGGGTTACAGAATGGACGTTAACGCTAAAGGCGAACTTTTAGATCTTATGGTTTTCGATGGACTTTGGGAAATATTCTACGGCTATCATATGGGTTTAACAGCTGAAAACATAGCTGAGAAATACAAGATTTCAAGAAGAGAACAGGATGAAATAGGGTTTCTAAGCCACCAGAGAGCGCGAAAGGCTATAGCAGAAGGAACATTCAAAGATGAAATAGTTCCCGTGGTTATACCTCAAAAGAAAGGGGAACCCATAATATTTGAAACTGACGAGCGTCCTATGGAAACAAGCCTAGAAAAAATGGCCAAGCTGCCTCCTGTTTTCAAGGAAAACGGAACGGTTACAGCTGGAAACGCTTCAGGGATAAATGACGCGGCAGCTGCGGTGGTGCTAATGAGTGAGAAAAAAGCAGAAGAAATGGGACTTAAGCCCTACGCAACCATAAAATGCTACGCTTCAGGAGGAGTAGATCCAGCCTACATGGGGCTTGGACCAATACCAGCCGTAAAAAAGGTGCTTGAAAAGGCTGAAACAACAATAAAAGAAATAGACGTAGTTGAACTAAACGAAGCCTTCGCAGCTCAATTCATTGCATGCCAAAGAGAACTTAACCTAGACATAGAAAAAACAAACTTACACGGAAGCGGTATCGCTCTAGGCCACCCAATAGGCTGTACAGGAGCCAGACTCGTGGTAACAATGATGCATGAAATGAAAAGAAGAAACCTCAAAACAGGCCTAGCTGCCTTATGCATCGGAGGCGGCCAAGGAATGGCCATGCTGCTGGAAAACTATAAATGAATAAAGCTCATGGGAAAACTGTTAATATAGGCGGCGTTCCCTCCCTCCCATTTCTTTTAGATTTTCTTGCTCACGCCCCATGCCAATAAAGCATTAAAAAGCTCTGCATCAGCCTTAAATCGTTAAAAAGTTCAGCTAATTGATGAGCCAGATTACACTGTCGCATTTTCTGAAGTTATTTTTCCGAACTTTTCATTCCACTTGGGGATGGCGTTAACATTTACTATATATGAGGGGAGTTCTCCTTTGAGTGCTTTTAAAACGTTTTCTGTGGCTATTCTGACGCCTTCAACTTCTACCCCAGCTCCCTCGTTAAAGTCTGAGCAGTGTGGACTTAATATCACATTATCAAATTTTATGAGAGGGTTCTCGGGGCTTATAGGCTCATGTTCAAAGCAGTCTAAAGCTGCCCCCGCTATCCACCGTTCCTCTAAAGCTTTTATAAGGGCTTTCTCGTCAATTAATGCCCCTCTAGCCGTGTTTACAATGTAAGCGCTTCTTTTCATCATTTTAAGCTCTCGTTCTCCAATCATATGTCTTTTCTCAGGTGATAATGAAGTTAATACTAAAATAACATCCGACTCTTTAAGCAGAGCGTCTAATTCTACTGGCGCAGCGTTTGCCTGTTCAATTGTGGATTTAGGGACATGGGGGCTGTAGACTATCCTTCTAACCCCCCAAGGTTCAAGCAGTCTATTCACATTTTGTGCTATTCTACCAAAACCGATAAATCCAACGGTGATGCCGCGCCTTAAATATACCCCTTTAACCTCTCTGGGTCGCCATACACCCATCCTTGTAAGCCTATCCCTTAAAAATATTTTTTTAAGTAACGTAAGCATTAACGCTACGGTGTTTTCAGCAACGCCTATAAATGTAGATTCCGCAGGTGCGTTAGTGACGAGGACTCCATATTTTGATGCAGCTTCCAAATCTATTTCATCCACTCCTATAGTGTATTTTGCTATTATTCGAAGTTTAGGTGAACATCTGATAACCTCTTCGGTTATGCGCTCCTTCTTACTTTGAACGCCCATGAATGCGTCAGCCTCTCTTCCCAGCTCTAAAAGCTCCTCTCTTGTGGGTGTGGTGAAATGTTTGGCGAAAACTAGCTCGCAGCCTTCTTTTTCCAGCCTTTGGTAGCATTCATCAGCATAAGTTTTATCCCATCCCATATCGTAGGGTGAAAAGACGAATACTTTCCATTTTCCCTTTGCCATAATTTCACCCGAATTAAACTTTACCCGATTGTATGCTGAACCTCTCTAAATGCCTTAAATATTGAAGTTTGACGTTTACTTGATTCTGTATTTCTTGGATTTGACTAGCGGTCAAATGTGAAAATCTCCCCTGAAGTTTTAAGAAATCATTTATGGGTTTTGGCTTTGCCAGCTTCACTGTAAAGTTGAATTTTAAACCGTTCTCAACCTCGTATAATGGGAAGTAGCCTGTTTCAACTGCAAGCCTAGCTATTTCGATGCTTTTTTCAGATGGGAATCTCCAGCCTGTGGGGCATGGAACCAATGCGTGTATATATTTGAAGCCCTTTATACCCGCTGCTTTTCTCGCTTTCTGAACCATGTCGTTGATATGTGAAACTGTTACTGTTGCTGTGTATGGTATGCCGTGAGCTGCCAATATTAGGGGGACATCCTTTTTGCCTTCAGACTTGCCGAAGAGAACCTTGCCAATCTGCGTTGTGGTGGTCCAAGCATAAAGCGGGGTTGCGCCGCTACGTTGAATCCCTGTGTTCATGTAGGCTTCATTGTCGAGGCATATAACAGTTATATCTTCGTTGCGCTCCGCAGCTCCTGACAAAGGTTGAAAACCTACATCTGCCACACTTCCATCTCCGCCGATATAGACCACTTCAACCCCTTCTTTCCTACCTAAAACCGTCAACGCTCTTGAAACGCCTGAAGCATAACAAGCCCCTCCTGAAAGGAGGGCCTGACACCATGGACCGACAATTGTTGGAGATATGGCCATGCACCCTACCACGTGAATTGGCACCACTGTTTTTCCAAGATTTTCCAAAATGTGCCTAAGGACCAGCGGAATAGGGCATCCTGGACACGTAACATCTCCTGGCAGGACTACTCTCCCATCATATGGGGGTTTAATTGAAAACTTCTTCAGCGGGGGCATCGAGAAAGTTTCCACTTCGTAAGGCTCTCCAAAATATAGCCATTCAACCTCATCTTTCACTTTGGAAGATTTCAAGGCTTTTAAACCGCGTGTCACCGCATGTTTAAAGTCGTCTTCTATTACGTCTGTTCCCGTTAAGCCCACGATAAAGTCAAGCATTAAAGGCTTCGGCTCCAAATTGTAAAGTGCAGCTTTTAAGTCTTCGAAAAGCACTCCGCCGTTGCTGGGGGATCCCCAAGCAGTACTTCTATCCATAACTAAAAAAACTTTAATTTTTCCAGCTAGTTCTCGAATGCGTTCTGTTGGGAAGGGGCGAAGCGCCTTCACTTTTATTAAGCCTAAAGGTATACCTTTATCTCTATATTCGTCAACCACGTCTTTAGCCGTGCCAACCATAGATCCCATGGCGACGAAAGCCATTTCTGCATCGTCACATCTGTAGGCTTCTATTAGGCCTCCATAACTTCGACCGAAACTTTTGCCATAATCCTTGTCAACTTCTTCAATGACTGATTTTGCCATTTGCTGAACGTCTGCTCTTAACTTCTCCTTTGCCCATAAATTCCTCAACATTTCAAATTTTTCTTTGATGTCCATTTCTGGAAACATTAAAGGCTTACATCTGGGTGGTGGGGGGAGAAATTCATCCACTTGGCTTTGCCTAGGAATTTTAACTATGGATGTTGTGTGGGTTATGTAGAAACCGTCTATGCAGACTGCAACTGGAGTTGAAACCTTAGGGTTTTCCGCAATTTTGAATGCCTGTATTATTGTATCTAATGCCTCCTGATGGTCTTCGCAGTATAATAAAATCCAGTTTTGGTTAAGTAGGATGTGGGAATCTCTATGGTCGCAGAAAATGTTGTAGCCTCCGAGGGTTCTATTCGTTATTGCCATAACTACAGGAAGCCTAGACCAACCTATTTGAGAGAAGTACTCAAAGCCGAAAGCTAAGCCTTGGGCGCTGGTGGCGCTGAAAACCCTAGCGCCAGCGTCAGAGGCTCCTGCTAATATGCCTCCAACGCTGAACTCTCCTTCTGGATTTATGAACTGCGCCTCAATTTCTCCGTCAGCAACCCATCTGCAAAGGGTCTCCACAATTTCGCTTTGAGGTGTTATGGGGTATGCAACAATAATTTGAGGCTTCGACCTTCGAACCCCCCAAGCTATTGATTGATTACCTGTTAAAGCCTCTGCCAATTCCATTTCCTGAACCTTCATTCCATCACCTTCATAGCCTTCCTTTTACATTCATTTACACAGATTAGGCATCCCTTACAAAACTGGTAGTCTATTTCAATTCCCTTATCGCTTTTGAAAATTATTCCTTCAGGACAGTACATTATGCATAGCCCGCACTTATTGCAAACTTCACTGTCGACGTAGGGGCGGCGGGTTGGCAGAATTATATTACGCGGGACAGGCCATAGCCATGGTCCCCCCTCAAGGCCTCCTGTTATGCCTGCTTCATGCATACTCAATCTTTGAGCCACTGAAAGGAAGAACTGAGGAAGCCTTACCTTCTTAACCATCAATTACACCCTTAATAACTCCTTAACTTTAGTAGCCTCATATGCCATTTTAAATGCTTTAACATTTAAATCCGCCTCTTTGGGCCATAACTTCTTCACAGCTGAAATTATGGAGTCCTGACTTAGCTTATCCACGGCTTTGGCGAAAGCTCCAAGCATAGGGACGTTAACCAATGGGATCGCTCTCTTGCCATAAATATGATCAGAAATGTTATCAGCATCTACAACTGCCAATTTCGATATACTGATGTTCCTGAGGGCCTCCGTTTTAAAATCTTCAGGTTTCATTTTTGTATTTGCTACAACGATCCCTCCCTTTCTCAATTTTATTATGCTGATGCCTGTGCCTCCGGCGCTGAACATGCTTCTTAAAACTGCATCATCTGCCCTCATAATATATTTTCCTTCAGGAGATGCCCCGCCCACATCAGCTGATAAATAGCCGGCACGAGTGAAAGCTTCAAGGAGTGAATGAAGCATTAAAATGGCGCAGTCCGCCTCCATAAAGGCGCATTTCTTCCTTATGGGCTTATCACTTAGCCTTAGAAAGACTGTAACTATTCCAGCTCGCCTTTCAGGGCCATAGCATGGCAGCGACTGACCATATATTCCATCAAATATGGCAGCGTGAACTAGGCAATTTCCAGCCAAAACCACACCTTGCCCGCCGAACCCCTGCATAACAACCTCCATAGCCCTCACGCTTCCTAAAACATTAAATTCAGCTGATGGTTTAGATTTATTCGTCGTTTGTTGTGTAATACATGAGTTCTTCAGTGTTTCTCGGCTTTATCACCAGTTTGTCACGGCCAATTTTAACCCCATGAGTTTCTGTCACTTCTAATTTACTGTTGAAAACAGGGGGCAATTCTGGATCCGCGTAAGGGCCGCGCTGCTTCCAAAGTTCAAAGACCTTGTTTTCATCGTACGGAACTAATTCTCTATGGGGGTCACGTTCTTTCATTATGATGGCAGGTTTAACTTGATCTGGTTCAGGCATACCTTGGAGTCTTTGGGTTAGTTTAAACTTTTTGCCATATTTCTCCATTAGTTCTTTTAAAGGGCCGAAATCCAAGGCTCTCATTTGGCAGCTTGAGACGCATATGGGAAGCATATTCTCTTCAAGTCTGTCTATGCACATAGTGCATTTTTCCGCCTTTTCGTCAGAGTTGTCGCTGGCGAAAAGTATAGATCCGTAGGGACATGCGTCCCAACAGGCTCTATTGCAGTTAACAACGTTTGGAAGACAAGATTCTTGGTCTATTAAGACTGCACCGTATTTTTCCTCTTTGAAAATTGCCCCTGCTGGGCAGGCATCTGCACATACAGGATTTTCACAATGGTAACATGGAACCGCTAGGAAATTTAGTCTCACATGAGGCCATGTTCCCTCCTCCCACTCGAAAACCCTCATGAGTCTTACCGGGCCTGGAGGAATCTGATTCCACGATTTACAGGCTATAGAACAAGTTTTACAACCTGTGCATCTGCTTTGGTCAAAGAAGAAACCGTACTGAACCATTAACAATCACCCCCTACAATGGAAGCTTATCCTTACGTTTTTCTATCTCTACGCATCCTGTGGCAATGGGTGGACATGGCGGGCTTTTGTCGTCGTATAGGAACACGCTTGCCGATCCCGCAAGGTCTACGCCTTCATCATTAGGGTTGTAGTAGGCTCCATGGTGAATTATTACTACGCCTGGAGATATGCGGGAGGTAACGTAGGCCGGTATCGCGGCTTTTCCAACGTCATTGTAAACTATGCATAGATCACCGTCATTTATCCCCCTTCTTTTTGCGTCAGCAACGTTGATCCATACGGTGTGTCTGTAATTCTCCCTTAAATATTGGCTCAGCCAGCCGAAGGAGTGGATGCGATACCGCGAGTGAGGTGTAAGCAGCATTAGTGGATACTTCTTTATCAGCGGATCTTCCATGCCTCTAACGCAAGGCTGATATGTTGGAATGGCCGTCTGATCTCTCCAGTCGTTGGGAACCCATCCAATCCATCTTCCCATATGGTCAAAGTGCATCTTCCCTCTCTCCTTTTCATCAAGCATAAAATCACATAGAAACTCTATCTTTCCAGATTTTGTTGAAAAACCTCTTCCCTTGGCAACTGCGCTGTAACATGGCTGCAGAGGCTTGTCAAAGTACTCGTTTAAATTTATTATCGGGTTCTCTTTAAGTTCTTCAAAGGATGGGAGAGGCTTTTCAACCTTTCCCCCGTAGTATTCTATACCCTTCTCCAGCATATCTTTAAGTTGTTCATAGCATAAGGCGAAGAAATCATCTAAATCTCTATCCCAGCTTTCGTCGTTTAGGTATATGGGCAAGAACTTAGATGGATCTACACCTAAGGCTCTAGCTATCTTGGCGTAAATCCACATGTAGTGTTTCGCCTCCCCTTTTGGTGGAACTATTATTGAAAAGGCTTGCAAAAACTCGTTAATGCAGAGTATTTGGACATCTTCATATTGGTCGAAGACTGGAAGCACTATGTCAGAATATTTGGCTGTTGGCGTCATGTAGGAGGCGAAGCTTACTATGAGCCTAAGCCTTTCTAAGGCTTCTGTCACAAGCTTTGCTGCATATGGTGCTGTGACCAACGCGTTTGTAGTTGCCCTGTACCCGTAGTTTCCGTGGAAAAGTATTTTAGGATTTGGATTTGGATGGGCGGGGTCACAGTTCCATCCAATTATCCTTCGAAACTCTTCGCTGCTCATTTCCCCCTTCTCAACTTTTTCAAGTAGGTGTATCATTTGGCCAAACCTTGTGCTTCTATACATTCTAGGGTTAACATTTGGCTCTTTAGGAGTTCTTTCAGCGCGTTTTTCATAAAGTGTGTAGAAAAAGTGGAAGGGTTCAATTCTGAATCGGCTCCAGGGATTAGCTAGGGCGGAGCCTCCAGGCATGGCAACATAGCCCATCATCGATTGAAGTATAACAGCTGCCCTTGCCACATTTTCACCGCGGCTTTTTCTAGCTACACTCCAATTCTTCCACAAAAACGTGGGTTTCGATCTTGCGTAAAGTCTTGTAAGCTCATAAATGGTTTCTGCTGGGACCCCGCATATTTTTTCAGCCCATTCAGGGGACTTTGCCACTCCGTCTCCGTAGGGGTTATCTGAATCCTTAGGTTCTCCCATAACATATTTCCGCCACATTTCAAAACCTCTCTTTTCAACCCAACGCTCCACAAAATCGTGGTTGTATAAATCCTCCTTAAACAGCACGTAAGCAATGGAAGCCATCATAGCCATATCAGTGCCTGGCTTAATAGGTATCCACTGATCGCATAAAGTCTCAGAAGTTGCACTGTATCTTGGATCTATCCCAATTACAGGCGTTCCCTTCTCCCTTGCCAGCCGAATAAAGTAGGCAACATTATGGCCTGGACCGTAATGGTGGACGTCAGGGGTAGCTCCCCACAAAATTATGAGTTTGCTGTTAAGCATCATGTCCACAGGGCTTCCCCACTCTATCGAAGTTGGATACTTCTCAGAATCAGGACGCGCACGTGCCTCAGGCGGAACTGCATATTCGCCCATAGCCATACCATACATTAAATGCATAGTTTGCCTTTCAGGGTCAAATGAGCACCATCCCCACCCCTGAACACCGCAATCAAGCCAACCTAGCAAGTTATCAAGAAAGTATGTGTCAGGATAACCCACCATTATAGAGTAGTTTCCATAATTCTCTTTACAATACTTAATCTCCTTAGCAATGGTTTCAATAGCCTCCTCCCATGATATCCTTCTAAATTTCCCCTCCCCCCTCTTTGTCCCCTCAACCCTTTTTAACGGGTAAATTATACGTTGAGGGTGATTGACAATTTCAGGCCAAGCATAGGCAACCTCACATGGACGCTGCTGCAGTCTCTGCTTAACAAAGTCTCTCTCTGTTAAATGCTCATCCTCTCTTGCTATGTTTCTATTATAAAGATCATCAGGCTCCACACACACAATTTTTCCATCTTTAACACGTATCTTAAGTACACAGCCTCCTCCATGGCACATTGGATAGCAACCGCTGTACTTAACTTCCTCACCTACATGTTTAGCCTTAAGCTTTTCCAAAATTTTACCCACTCTTTCAGAGCTCATCTCAAAACCTCTGTAACAATTAACTTACCCTAATGTGAAAAAGAG
>JBBITX010000013.1:0-9287 GCA_037440545.1 Candidatus Bathyarchaeota archaeon | reverse complement strand
GTCCATTTCGGCTTCTAGAACTTGCTTTTTAGATCCACCCTTTTAATTTTTCCTGTTTCGGTTTTTGGCAGTTGGTCAACGAAGTCGATGTATCTTGGAACTTTGTAGGGCGCTATGAGATTTTTAACAAAATTTTTAATTTCCTCCTTTAATTCATCGTTAGGTTGAAAACCGGGCTTAAGTATAATGAAAGCTTTAATTGCTTGACCACGTTCTTGATCTGGCACTCCAACAACTCCTGCCTCGGCTACGGCTGAATGCTTTGTTAATGTTTCTTCTATCTCATGGGGTGAAACTCTGTATCCGGATGTTTTTATTATGTCATCGCTTCTACTTACAAACCAGAAAAAACCATCTGCATCTTTGTAAGCTAAGTCGCCAGTGTAGTTCCATCCATTTTTAACCATTTTCAACTGTTCCATTTCCCTTTTCCAGTACCTCGTTCCGGTAGGGCCTACTACTGCTAAATTCCCCACTTCGTTTATAGGCAGCTCCCTTCCATAATCGTCGAAAATTCGCGCTTCGTAGCCTGGTACTGGAAGCCCCAATGATCCAGGTTTAACGTGGTTGAACCTAGCTGATATAAAGGCGTAATGAAGCTCCGTTGAACCTATATGGTTTAAAACTTCACATCCGAAGAAGTTTTTTATTTCCCAATAAAGCGACGGTGTACAGGGCTCCCCTCCTGTTATGCAAACCCTAAGAGAGCTGAAGTCATACTTCCCCCGTTCTTCTTTCAAGTTAACCATAGACCTGTAGGCTGTTGGAACTGCGCAGAGGACTGTTATCCTGTGTTTTTGTATAAGCTCAAACATGTAAGTGGGATCAAATCTTCTCTCTCCAAATAATGAAGCTGCCGCCCCACAAGAGAAGGGGCTAGTCATGAAAGAATTGTGTCCAAAGGAAAAAGCCATACTAACAGGACCACCCCAAACGTCCCGTTCACAGGACATTACCACCTTTTTAGTGTAACATAGGCCTACTGCTAGATAGTCTCTATGTGTATGTATACATCCTTTAGGGGGACCTGTAGTACCAGAAGTATACTGTAAAAGCGCTACTTCATCCCTGTCTACACGTACAGCGTCTAAGTCTTTAGCTTCCTTAAAACTTTCCATCAGATCATGGAAAGTCAAATATGGAAAATTAAACTTTTCTGATTCATTTTTTACTAAAATTATGTGCTGAATAGTTTTCATCTCTTTCCAGATTTTCTCTATTTCGTCAACGGACTGTGAAGTGGTTATGAATGCCCTTGCTTCACAGTTGTTGGCCATGTAGGAAATTTCCTTTGCTTTTAAAAGAGGATGTATTGGAACGCTTACAGCGCCTATTTTCTGGACGGCTAAGTTGCTGATCGCGAACTCTGGTATATTAGGCAGCTTTAACATAATTCGATCTCCAGCTTTAACGCCTAGACTTTTTAAGGCGTTACCAAATATGTTAACCATTAATTGGAGATCACTATATGTAATTTTTTGATCCTCGTATAGAATTGCAGTTTTCTCCCCCTTTCCTTTTCTGACGTTTTCGTCCACCAATATTTCTGCAATGTTAAGTTTAAGTGGCCAGTTTTGAGCTTCCGGAAAATCTAAATTGAAAATCGGCCACATTTCTTTAGGCGGTCCATAACATTCAATTAAAGACACACTAAGGCACCTTGAAAATATTAAAACAAAAATTATTAAAAATATTACTATTTATGAAAGCGTTTCTGATAGTACAGAGCGCATACTAAAAATTTGAGCGGGACAATTATCATCAAATCTAAGGGTGTAAATCCATCGTTAAATGATTAGCTTTTAAAGGTTAAACTCTACTTGTAAAACTGAAGGATAAAACGCCCATGATAAAACTTAAATGAAATATAAGTAACAAAATATGAAAGAGAATTTGAGGGATGTTTGTGGTTCAAGAGTCGAATTCCTTTTTTGGTTATATGGGGAAAATTCTAAGGCTAAACTTAACCCTTTGGAAATGGACTGCTGAACCTTTAAAGAAAGACTTGGTTGAAGATTTCATTGGAGGCAGAGGATTCGGCATTAAAATCCTCTTCGACGAAGTACCTAAAGAGGCTGATCCTTTAGGTTTAAGCAACAAGATAATTTTCACAACAGGCCCTTTAACGGGCACTAAGGCTCAGTCTGCAAGCAGGTGGATGGCACAGTTTAAGTCGCCTTTAACCGGCTTGTATTGTCGAAGTGTAGGGGGAGGATTTTTCGGCTCAGAGCTTAAGTTTGCAGGCTACGACGCAGTGGTTGTGGAGGGATGCTCTGAAAAGCCTGTTTACGTCTGGATAAACGATGGTAAAGTTGAGTTCAGGGATGCCTCTCATGTTTGGGGTATGACAACCCTAGCCACGAGGGATTTCCTTCTAGATGAAACGGATGGAAAAGCCAGAATGGCCATGATAGGGCCTGCTGGAGAACGTCTAGTGAAATTTTCAGCTATAGTCACGGATGACATGCGAACTGCCTCTAGAGGTGGTGGGGGTGCAGTTTTGGGATCTAAAAACCTTAAAGCAATTGTGGTTAGAGGATCTAAGAGGCCTGCAATTCACGATGAGAAGGCTTTCGACGAGGCTGTGAGGGAGCAGATAGAGGCCTACCGTAAAAATCCAGCCTTTGAACACTTCAAAAGTTTGGGTACAAACTCTATTGTTTACCTATTTTACACCATGGGCAATTTCCCCACATATAATTTTAAACAAATTCCCTTTGAGGGAGCTCAAAGATTCTCTCCAGATGTCTTAGCCAGCTACGTGGTTAAACATAATGGATGTTACGGGTGCATGATAAGGTGTTGGAAGACATTCAAGCTTACTAAAGGTCCATATGCTGGTGTTGCTTGGGACTTCCCAGAATATGAAACCCACTGGTCCTACGGAGGAGTTCTTGGAAACTGCAATATAGAGTCTATAGTTTACGCCAACATGCTCTCAGACCTTTACGGACTAGACACTATATCGACTGGGGTGGCTATAGCTTTCGCCACTGAGCTTTATGAGAAAGGCCTAATAAGCAAAAGCGAGACAGACGGTTTGGAGTTGAGGTGGGGTGACCCAGAGGTATTAGTGGAACTTGTAAGGCGTATAGCCCTTAGAAGTGGAATTGGCAAACTCCTTGGAGAGGGTGTTAAGAGAGCTGCAGAGGTTATAGGGAGGGGAGCTGAAAAATACGCCATACATGTTAAAGGACTGGAGCTTCCAGCCTATGACCCCCGTTCAATGAAGGGGCATGGACTGAACTTTGCAACTTCACCCATAGGGGCCAGCCACTGCATAGGCTGGAACAAGTTTGAGATTTTAGGAATACCAAGAAAGGTTGACCCATTAGCTACAGAGGGAAAAGGTGAAATAACAAAGCATGTACAAGACGAAACTGCAGCAGGTGAGACAGCCATCTTCTGCTTATTTCCCATGAACAATGAGATGGTTACGCTCAACATGTACAGCAATCTACTATATGCAGCTACAGGAATTGAAAAGTTTAAGAGCCCAAATTACTTGTTGCTTGTTGGAGAGAAAATTTTCAACCTTGAGAAAGCCTTCTTAGCCAGAGACGGTTTCGACGCAAGATTTGATACAATGCCTGAAAGAATACTCAAAGAGCCTGTGCCCCGAGAACCTTCAAAAGGACAAATCTTCGAGCTTGATGTCCTTCTAAGAGACTATTACAAGGTTAGAGGATGGAACGAGAAGGGAGTTCCAACTAAAGAAAAGCTTGAGGAGCTTGGCCTAGCGGATGCGGCAAAACAACTCAGTTATTAATCCGCCAAATCCCCTTTTTATAATTGTGACTTAAATGAAAGTTCATATAAAGATAGTCGGAGAAATACGTCAAAAATCTGGCATGACTGATATGTGGATATTTCTCCCCAACAACGCCACTGTAAAAGAGGCGTTAGCAGAGCTTGAGAAAAAGGAGGAAATAAAAATAAACACTGAAAATACAAACATTGCAATTTTCCTGAACGGAAGACGTTTGGATTTTATCGGCGGATTCAATGCGCGTCTTAAAGAAATGGACGAAATTATAGTTATGCCCATTATAGCTGGCGGAATTTAACGCAACGTCAAAAATGTTACTTAGCCTGCAAAATTAGCCCTATAAAAGATAAGGTTGAAGCCTTCTCCCTTCCTAAATCCGGCCGGATAACATTTCCAATTATTCATATTTAAATTGTTACTCTTATCGCCGACACGTATCTAAGCTTGGAACATGCTCATTTACAGAGTTATTTTAGTTCTCAAAACCTATCTCTAGCTCCTTGTGGAAGGTTTAAACCAAATCAAAATTAAAATGTAAAAATAAGTAATTTACATAAGAACTTGTGTTCCGATAAGTAAAGGTGATTTAAAATGATGTCGTTAGAAGAGGTTCATAATTATGGAGTTCAATTAGAGCATGTGCTCCGCATGCGTGTTCATCCAATAGCTGTTAAAATGTTGAAAAGTGAGGATGAGGTTCCAGAGGGCACTATAATTCCCACTAGAGACTGGGGATATAAATATGCATTATGCCAAAGCTTTGCAAGATCGCAGCGAGAAGGCTTAACCATAGCTATGTTTAAGGAGGATATGTGGTGTGTAGGTGCAGCGATAGGCTTAGGTCTTGTTCCACGTATTGATTATTTCTTGGAAGGCCATCACGGATTCCCTGAAAGCTTCAAAGATTTAAAGGCAAGCGCCGAATGGTCTAAGAACTTTCCTTGCTTTGAATATGGTTTATATATAGGAATTTTGTCCTCATCAATTAACAACTGTAATTTCATGCCAGAAGTCATCGTTATGCACGTTAACGGCATGCAAACAACTCAGCTTTTAACTATTAGAAACTGGATTGATGGAAGAGATGTACAGGCTAAACTCTCAGGCCACGCTGCCTGTGTCTATGCAATTGTCCCTCCACTATTGAAGCATGACTGCACAGTTGCAATTCCATGCAATGGAGATAGGGAATTAGCTTTCGCCCAAGACGATGAAATTATCTTCTCAATGCCCACAGAAATGCTTCCAGAATTCATGGCAGGCATAGAACAACTTCGAAAATATGGTTGGCAACTTCCCCTAAAACAAAAGTACAAAGAAGAATATGACCTAAAACCAAAAGATGTTGAACTGGGAAAGAGACATGGTTTAGATATGCGAAAATCGCATTGCCGACATAAGAATCCTAAACTTAAAATTTAAAGTTTAATTCTTCTCAAACATTCACCACGTATACCATAATTCTTCCCGGCATATGCTGAAAGCATAATAAAACCAAAATCAATGACGCACTCGATATTTTATAACAAAGAATAAATCGCTGTTAACTGAAAATTGACGGAAAAAGATAAATTGTCTTTTATGTTTTTTAATTCTTAGTCGGGCGGTAGCTCAGCTTGGTAGAGCTTCCGAGCTGGCGCAGCTTAGTTTAAAAAGCTAGCCGGCGGAGATGCTGTAGACGCCTGCCCAGGGCGGGTGTCGCTCAGCCTACCAAGCGTACATGCAGAAACCGGAGTGTCGCAGGTTCAAATCCTGCCCGCCCGACTTCCCCATTTCAGAAAAGACTCGAATTAATAAACAGCTACCCTCGTTTTTAACGCATTGAAAAGTTTACCAATTATTAGCCTTTCAAAACTTTGAACTTTTGATGGATTCTCATTTAAATATGTTCATAAATTTTATAAAACATGGGGCTTTTTGCTTTTTCTCCTTTTTTACTAAGAGATCAGGTTTACGATTGGGTTGACTGAAAATAAGTGTTTGTGCATTAGTGGATTAATAAAGCTTTTATATAGTAATGTTGTTGAGAATTATACTTAGAAGGTAGTAGTTTAAGGTGCTGTAATGGAGCCTAGTAAAAAGCCTTTGAACGTTCTCGTTAAGCAGTTGAATGCTAACATTGCAGTGGTTTTGAAGAATGGATGTGAGTATAAAGGTAAGATGGTTAGGTGTGACGGCCACATGAACATTCTCTTGGAGGGGGCTGCTGAATGTAGAGACGATCAGCTGGTTGCAAATTACGGGAATATTTTGCTGCGGGGGAACAACATTCTCTATATAGTTTTAGATGCATTTAAAAAGTAGTTTGCCTTTCCCAGTTACATAGGCTATGGCTTCCTCCACTTTGGCTGTTAGCATGTGTTTGCGTTTAAAAAATTGTAGAATGTTTTTAACATCTCTTTTAAGAAGTTGCTCTGCGTTAGCGTGATCTTTCTTAACATATTGAGGCCAGTCGATTATTAAAATGTGCATGTCAGGCTTCAATATGACGTTGTACTCGCTTAGATCTCCATGTATTATTCCAGCTTTAAGGTAGGCTTTTTTAATGTTTGTGAGAATTTCTTTAAGGACTTTTTCAGGATTTGGTATATCTTTCCAATCTGCAAGTTCAGCGCCTTCAATTGCTCCCATAGCCACTGCGTGGCGGTTTTGGCTTATAGGCTTTGGAACAGCAACCTTTTTTGGATATACAATTTTTAAGGCTTCAAACTCCCTTTCAGCTGCTATTCTGGACCTTTGAAGCCAATGAATATGCTCTTCAGAATAGCTTCTTTTCCTCAGCGTCTGACGGAAGCTTATCCTTCCAAGTCTATGAAACTTTATTGCTATCCTTTCTCCTTCTGGGCTAAGGGCGTCATAGACATCTGCTTCTTTGCCAACCCCTAAAGGTTTGCCGAAAGCTTCAACTACTCCGGCTTTTACAAGGGCATTTATGGCTAAACAGTCATATCCAGCGTAGTTTAAATTGTATCCTAAATAAGGCTCCTTTGTTTGGCGTATAAGTCGCAACTTATGAAGTTTACAAAGTCTAAAATCCGTCTCCTCCTCACTGAATTTTGAAAACTGTAAGACAAGAGTTTTTGGGACAAACTCGTGTTTCGCCATTGCAGCCTCAATTATCTGTAGTATCCTAATGTCTTTTGTCTCCAGTTTTTTGAAAACCTGCACTGCAACCTCAGCCGACATCCTAAGCCTAAATTACTGCCTTTCAACTAATAAACATGTCAGGCTTTATATGACCATGCAGTTAAGAAAACTTCTTTAGACCTCTCGTCAACCATTATGCTGTGGAAAACGTGAAGGCAGAAGGCAGGAATATAATTTGTGTACGTCAAGCCAGGGGCTCAGACAGAGAAAGGGTCGAATTTTGCAGTAAAACGTGGAGTTGAAGGGACTGCATCCTAAAAGTTTGGGAGCCAGGACTTGAAGAAGAGAATGGCAAGGTATTTGTTGGCGAAGTAGACTGGAACTCCGGCTGGCATAACCCACATAACAATAGATAAACCCGGCGAGGCTTGGCTTAGTGGGGTTAGAACAAGTTCGAAGTATAGGCGTCTGGGTGTTGCAACAGTCATAGCAATGAAATTTTTAGAATACGCAGAGGAGATAGATGTTAAAGTTGTTGGGCTTGCATAATCAAATACTAAGGCTGCAATTGCTACTGTGCCGAAAATTGGTATTAAACGTGTAGCTGAATACCTTGTAATGGTATTAGAAAATGTATTACATGCGAAAAGCCAGCTTTCAGGGTTTGCAGGGAAAAGCGAAACTGAAGATTTGTGACATTATTTGAGTTGCTCAGAAATTTATTGTAAGGATGCAGGCTTATATACGGTTCTCTATCACTGATACTCCCATGAAAAATCTTAGAAATTTTAGCTGAGCATTACCTTAACTATTTAATTCTTAGAAGTTCAACCTCTTCCCTGCTTGGAACAGACACCATAATAGACTTTTCCAGGCATCTTCCGCCATACTTAACAGGAGCTTCTCCAATTTTCCAGTCAGAGTAGTATGCTGTAAGTTCCGCTGCCTTTTTAACAGCCTCGTTTGACTTTGGCCCTTGAAGAAGCGTTATGGGGCTGCCGCAACCTTGAACCTCAAATAAATAGTCGCTTTTAGTCTTAAGCTGCAGTAAAGCCTTATTTTCAGCTTCGTTTCTTCCTACAATTATCTTATTTTCTCCATATCTGAAATGTCTTCCAATTTTAAGTAGGTGCACATCTCTAAGCGATACCTTCTTATTATGGGTGAAGAGGTCTCTAAGTTTAGCTGCGTATTCTTTATATGTTAGGAGGCATCCGCCAGCTGGGTTTGGATAGTTGACCAATCCAAACTCTTCGGCTAAGGCTATTTGCCTCTTCCTCGACCTCCCTTTAATATCCAAAAGTCTGTTTCTGTCAACCCACCCCCTTATCTCAGGCTCTGTTATTGGTAGAAGTTTAGCTGATAAAGGTCTTAGAACCCTGCCCTTTAATCCAGCCTCCTCCTCTATTATCGCAAGGGCTTTCCTTCTCTGAGACATAGGCCTCTCCCCTAAAACTTCCCCTGTGACTATGAAGGAGGCGCCTGTTTCTTCAGCGTATTCTCTGGCCTTTTTAAGCATGAATATTCTGCAGTCAATGCAGGGATTCATATTTTTTCCATATCCATACTTTGGTCTTCTAACGACATTTAGGTAGTCGACTCCCAAATTCACAGTTTTTAACGGCACTTTTAATTTTTCAGCTACTTGAGCTGCGTTTTCAGCCTCTTTTCCAGCTGTGCTGAAGGGCGTTACAAAAGTTATAGCCTCAACTTTCACACCTTGATTCAGTAATAGCTTAACTGCTATGGTGCTGTCTAATCCACCTGAAAGGAGTGCTAAGGCTTTTACCTTCTCAACCATGTCCACTTTAAAAGTGGAAATATTAACTTTAAAGTTTTAGCCGTAACACACGCTGCTAGGCTACTTAAGATCTTTTAGAAATGCTTTTAACTTTTATGATTATACTTGTTTGTGATTTGTAAGTATGCAGCGTTGATTTTGATTAGGATTTTCGCGAAGCATCGTTCTTTGTTTTTAATTTTAGTAAATGTTCAGTCTCCTTTAAGGTTTATAGCCGCCGAAACTTGTCACTAGAAATGCTATGTACATGAAAAGAAGCATTGCTCCCTCTCTCCAGCTTATCTTTTCACTTGACAGAAAATACCATAAAAGGAGATTTGTTATAAGGGAGAATAAGACGAGTTGGGAAAAGGCAGCCATATTAACCCTTAAAGGTGAGCCTATTAATGCGACGCCTAGAATGCATGTGATGTTTATGAAACAGCTTCCAACAATATTGCCTAACGCTAAGTCAATATGGCCCTTTTGAGTTGATTCTATACTTGTAGCTAGCTCTGGAAGGCTTGTTCCAAAGGCAACTATTGTAGAGCCTATGACCACTGGAGGGACTCCGATGCTTAAGGCAATATAGGATGCAGAATCCACAATGAAATAAGAGGTTAAAACAACAAGGGCTATTCCTAAAAGTGT
>JBBITX010000012.1:9136-27035 GCA_037440545.1 Candidatus Bathyarchaeota archaeon | reverse complement strand
TGGAGGAGGCAGATGCCCTCTGCGACCGCATAGCCATAATTGACCATGGAAAAATAATTGCAATTGGAGCGCCAAGCGAGTTGAAAGACAGCCTAGGCGGAGACATAATAACCATAAGCATAAAAGAAAACGCAGATGTAAGCGAGCTCATCCGCAGCGTTGAACACGTCAAAGAAGTGAGAAACGAGAACGGTTCATATCGAATTAAAGCCGAGTCTGGAGAGGTGGCAGCTCCACTTATAATCGAGGCCTTGCGGAGAAAGGGCTATACGGTGACTAGGCTTTCGCTTACAGAGCCAACCCTAAACGAGGTTTACCTAGAATACACTGGCAAGGCTATCCGTGACACTGAGGAATCTAAGGAAGCCTTTAGAGCGCAGAGAATAACCCTAAGGAGGGCTAGGGCAGGATGAGCGGGACAAACGAGTATCATCCAAGCATGCTTCGCGGCTTATGGGCTCTAACAGTTAGAGAACTCAAGAAATGGTTGAAAGATCCGGTAATGGTCTTAATGCTTGTGCTTCAACCTTTAATATGGATGGGTCTTTTGGGCAAATCCATGAACATAAACGCCATGTTCTCAGCTAACAGCTTAGGTAACATGGAAATACCCAACATCCAAATACCTGGAAGCCTATTGAATCCACCTGTAAGCGGAGCTGTGGTTATACCAGGGACGCTGATTGCACAGCGGCTTCAACAGATGTTTTCTGAATTAGGTGCAAAAGTTATGCAGAATACTTTCGGTGTTGCAGATTACTTTAGCTATATGGCTGTCGGCATGGTTTCCATGATTGTTATGACCACAACAATGTTCAGCGGCATGTCCATAGTCTGGGATCGCCGCTTAGGGTTCTTAGATAAGGTGATAAGCACTCCAGTACCACGCGCAGCAATAATATTCGCAAAAGTTCTTAACGCAACTTTAAGAGCAATATTTCAAGCAACAGTAATTCTAGCACTTGCATACCTATTAGGGTTGAAGTTAAGCTCAACCTTCACATTGCTTAATATGTTAGGAGTTTATGCTGCAATATTCCTACTTGGCGTGGGACTTTCATCCGTATTCATTGCATTTTCATTAAGGTCTACCCGAATGGAGAGACCAATGCAAATAATAAGCCTAATCACAATGCCCCTGATGTTTGCAAGCAACACCTTCTTTCCCCCCTCTCTAATGCCAGATTGGATACAAGCAGTAGCGAAAGTAAACCCGCTCACTTATCTAACAGACGCTGTTAGGCAGCTAACGATACTGCCCCTAGACACTTCCAAGCTAATATTCGACTTCACATACCTCGGCCTATTTGCAGTGGTCTTAGCTACAATTGGCATAGTGCTTTCATGGCGATACTTAACCAAGTAAAAGAAGTGGCAAAATGGAAACAATCGTTGAGTCTGTTGACTCAAAAGACCCATATGCTTCGCAAACTTCACGCTAAAGCCATAAGCGTAAACCTAAAAGTGGAAGGCGAATTCCTCTCCATAATCTCTTTTTGATTATTGAAGAGTACCATAAAGCTGTTTTAGAATTTGCAACAATCTACCCAACAGAATAAAAAAGGCAAATGTAATTGTGATAAAGCGGAACCCCGAAAGCTTTAAGTTTCAATTCGTATCGAAAAAGCTTTGAATTGAGTTCAAGTTCCCATAATTCCCATCCGAACTTAACTACATTTTTCCTAAAGAATCGGAACAAAAGCCTCAATTTTCAGAAAATGAGAAAATGGTTATTAGAATTTATGGGGGTAAGCTTAAGCAGGCTTGGGCGTTAAGGTTTTGGTGCTGGCTTTGGGTTTCAGTGTGGCGGTAAACGCCTTTCATGAGCGTTAGTCACTGTTAACCGAAAATAATCTTCGCATGCTTAAGAATAGAAAAAGGGTTAAATAGCGACTGCACCTATTGGTTGTTTTGGGGGGAGAGCATTCCAGTTTATGTTTGTTTAATGAAGTTAACAGACCAAGGCGTTAAAGAGATTAAAAATGCGCCTAAACGCATTCAGGAAGCCGTCAAAACCCTCGAAGCAATGGGAGGAAAGCTAACAGCCTTCTATATGGTTATGGGCCAGTATGATTATGTAGGCATCGCAGAGGCTCCAAGCGACGAGGTTGCTGCAGCTTTTCTGCTTGGATTAAGCTCGAGCGGATTCGTTAGGACAACAACAATGAAGGCTTTCACCACAGAGCAGCTTGCAGCCATCGTTGGAAAACTCCATTAGCCTTGTCACCGTAATTGCTCCTCCAAAATCCCTTTTTTTATATCGGTCCCAGTTTTAACTTCCATATATCTCTTACATCGCATTTAATTCTAGCATAATTACCGGGAAAATTTGCTCTTGCTTTAGCCATCATTATTGGTATAAAATTTAAAACTTGTTTGCATCATGAAATCTAAAAATCCTTGTTTGCTTACATAATTCAAATTCTTAATTCACCAGTTTCTAATCCTTTTTAGTTAAGTAGCGTCCTCTTTTGCTGCACAGAGAATCTAGTTTTAAGGCGGGAATTATGATATTAAAATAGCATTGGAAGAGGGAACTGGAAATATTCCCCTCAACAAAAATAGTATAATAAGTCTTCCCCGCACACCAACACCTAATGCTACGACAACATCAACACTTACTTCTGCTCATATTGGCTTATCAACGAACAAATAATCCTAATAATCGCAGTGGTGTTTATTGTCACAGCGATCATAGGCTGCATAGCATTAAAGGCCAAAAAGAAAACCTAAAAATATTTTACACCATTTAGCAACAAGGCTAGCGCACAGGACTCTGTAAACTCCTATAAAATAACTTTTTTATTGTAGAGGTATGGTTTCGCAACGGAGAACTTTGCCCATGCAATGTTTTACGCAAAACGGGATTTCAAGGTTCATTTCGTAGCATAGGTCGCATTTTTCAATGGTTCCACTCTCTTCGTTAAACCATATAGCTTTAATGGGGCAAGTTTCTATGCATAGTTTGCATCCGTTACATAGTTTTGTGTCTACAATCACTATGCCGTCATTCCTTTTCTTTAAGGCTTTCACTGGGCACGCGTCCACACAGGGTGGTTTCTCACACTGCTGGCATCTTATTATTTTAAACTTCATCTCCAATTTGCCATTTTTATATTCAGGCCCTATTTTTTCAACTTTGATTCTGAAGACGCCGCTTGGTAACCTGTGGATTTGCTTACAAGCTACTTCGCATGAGTGGCATCCTACGCAAAAATCTGTATCGGCAACTAATGTCTTTTTCACCAATTAGCTTTCCTCCACTTTATATATCTTGCAAAGCATGCCGCGCATTAAAGTCGTTCCAACTATCTTCTCGTATCCATAGGGAGGCGTCATGGATATTATCGTGTTAATATTAGATTCGAAAGCTCTTTCGTTATAGGTTTTTCCTTCAGGGTACCACCATAATGCTTGCGCTGAAACAACACTTGGGTGAATACCACGGGTTAGCGTTGCCTTCATTTTTACGCGGCCACTGCAATTAGGAGCCTCAATGTAAATCCAATCTCCATTTTTAACGCCGAGTTTCTCTGCAGTTTCAGGATGTATCTCCACCAACGGATAAGGCAGCAACTCGCGTAAATAGGGTATGTTATGGCCCATAGTTTGATATGATGAAATATGCCTTGCACCTGTAATTAGTATTAATGGATATTTCTCAGCTAATTCCGGAGTTGAATATGGACTTATAGGCGGTTCAACATGGCTTGGAAGAGGATCATACGCATACTTCTCTAGTAACGTTGAGTACAACTCACATTTGCCTGTAGGAGTTCTAAAGCCTGCTCTGCCATCTTCTCTTAACATTCCCTTCTCATATTTCCTTTCAGTAACCTCCGAAAAAACGTAGCCTTTTTCCTTAAATTCATTGAAAGTCATGCCTAACTCCTTCAGTCGGTAATCTAAGAACTCTCTATATGTAGATACGGGAAAAGGTAGTTTAAGACCCATTCTTCTTATAAGTTCAAAAAGTACTTCATTGTCGTCTCTACATTCATATAGAGGTTCAATAGCTTTTTGACGTGCTGCAATAAAGTTTGTATAGTCAAATGCATCGCATATATCTTCGCATTCCAGATAAGTTGCTGATGGCAAAACATAATCTGCAAGTTCAGCTGTAGGGGTCATAAAGAAATCCATCACAACCAGCAGGTCCAATTTCTTAAATGCATCAGCAACCTTTTTGCTATTTTCAAAACTTACAACAAGGTTTGAAGTACAAATTAAACCTTTAATGGGATAGGGCTTGCCCGTGAGAATAGCTTCGAATACGCTTGGTGGATGTGTAAAGCATCTGAAAGATTTGGGACCAGACAATAACGGATACTTGTCTGAACCAATGGTTTTTTTCTCTATTTCCTCTGTCAAACGCAGGCTTTTCTTTATATTCATATATGTAAGCCTTATGGGATAGTTGGGAAGTTCTGCTCCCCCTTTGACGTCTAAGTTTCCAGTTATTGCTATAAGAATAGAGATAGCCCTGCTTGCCTGTACAGAGTTATAGCTCATAGAAACTCCTAAGTGTGACTGCAATGTCGCAGGCTTTGAAAGGGCATAAGTTTCAGCAGCTTTAATCAAATCTTCCTTTGGAACCCAAGTTATTTCCTCCACCCTTTCAGGCGGGTACTCTTGCACTCTCTCGGCAAGTTTATCAAAACCATAACACCATTTACTGACAAAATCTGCATCATAAAGTTTCTTGTTAATTATAACGTTAAGCATTCCAAGGGCTAAAGCCCCATCTGTTCCAGGTCTAACCTGCAACCATATGTCCGCTAAAGATGCAAGCTCTGTAAAACGAGGATCCACCACCACAAGCTTTGAACCTTTTCTTTTAGCTTCAACAATTTTCTTCCCTAAGGGGGGATACGTATGTACAGGATTGTAACCCCACAAGACTATACACTTACTCTTTCTATAGTCCGGGACTCCCAGCTCACATGAGTAAACTTCTCCACAAGTGAGGAGGTCGGCTGTCACATGAGGCGTATAGCAGTAATGACAATTTCCAATAAACTGGCTAGGTGAACCCAAAGCAGCGAGAAACACAATAAGTCCCATGGCAACACGTTTAGGATAAGTTCCATAGGAAACTGCAATAGCTTCGGCGCCGTATTCCTCCTTTATTCTTAAAATCTCTCTGCTTATCTCGCTTAATGCCCTATCCCATGAAACGCGCTCCCATTTGCCCTCCCCCTTCTCCCCCACTCTTTTAAGGGGATACCTGAGCCTGTCAGGGTGATACACTAACTGCAGAAAAGAAAGCCCTTTCGGACACATATATCCTTCGTTAAGTGGATGCTGCGGATCTCCCTCCAACCTAAAAGCCTTTCCATTTTCATCAACGTGCACCAGCACTCCACATTCAGACATGCATCCTCCACAAACCGTCCTTATCACTTGACCCATATCAAATCCTCCGTTAAGCCTTAGCAATGCACATATATGCTTTATCAAGCATGCTGCATAGTAATGGCTTTTGCTATTATTAAATTTTTGATTTTGTCACAAAGTCCCAGGATAAGACGTTTAGGCTTCTTTCCGGCATTGTAACTATCCCATACTTGATTGGTAAGATGTCTCATGCAGTATTGGCCTTCCCGCTTTAATGGGCTTTGACAAGTTTGAATTTTATCTTCGCTTTTCAGGTGGTTTAATTAGGTGGCAGAAGAATATTATGATAAGTGTTAGGGCTAGGCTTAACAAGTATACTGGATAATAGTTTTTAAAAATGATGTTTATTAAGCTGAAAACGAATACGCCGAGCGCTGCGCCTATGAAGTGTATGAACATTGAAAGGCCTACTAATCTGCCTATGTATTCGTCTCCAAATATTTCCCCTATCCAAGCTGAAAAAATCGGTGACATTCCGAAGAAACTAATGCCCAGCAAAATCATGAACACGTAATAGGCTATTTCAAACTTTATTAATAGTATAGGGAAGATGAAAGAGACGGCTCTAATTATGTAAAAGAGGCTGAAGGGTATTTTATAGCCAAGTTTTGCTGGCAATGGCCCTATTGCAATGGTTCCAATAAACATTATTGCAGCCATATATCCAAGTGCTTGGGATGCAGCAACCTCGTTTATGCCCCATTCAAGACTAATTGGAACCCAAAGCTGGGATAAGGGTAAATCTGTGAAACCGCATAGAAACATAACCATGATCCCTGCAATTATAAAGAAGCGTGTTTTAACGGCAGTCTTCATAGAGATCATCTCCCCTCGTTTGTTGTTGCCTGAAGTTTTTGTATAGGGTTTTTCAGGATATTTTAGAAGGAAGGCTGAGGAGAAAACTATTAGAACGAGTACCATGCCCAGTAAAAGCCATGCACTTCTCCAACCATAATTTAATATTAGGGCTCCTGTTAGAGGCACTATGCAGAACCAGCCAATGGGATATGCGGATTGAGAAATGCTTAATGGTAGAATCTTCTTCTCAGCAAACCATCTAGATATTAAAGCTGTAGTGGCGATAATATTTACACTTTGCCATGTAAAGCCTAACATAAATCCATAAATCAGGTAGACTTGCCAAAGCGACGAGACAAAAGCTAAAAGAAAAGCGCTCACACCTACCACGGTATTTCCCAACAAAATGACAATTATAGGACCATATCTATCCGTCAGTTTACCCACAATCGGCATGGAAATGCCTGTGGCTAACATGCAAATACTCATGGCTTGACTTAAGGAGGGAACACTCCAACCTAAATCTCTTGATATAGGCATGAGAGAAACTGGAAAGGACATTTGAACTCCTGAAGCTGTAAAAAACAATGCGAAACTAACCCCAACAGCAACCCAACCATAACTTGCGTCCCGCTTAAAAGATGGAGGCAAAGATAAAGACACCATATTAAACCCTCTTTAAAGATTTTAAGGTTCTAAATAATCATTTAAAAGGCTTTGCACAGCACGCTATAATCCCAAAAGGAAAAGACTTCCATCATATCACATGTGAACATGATGTTATTCATCAGGTCTAAATTATGGAATAAATTGTATTACGCGATTAACCCGTTAATTATGAAGTATGCTCCCAAAGCTGCCACGAAGCCTCCTAGCACTAATGATATTTGCCTCTGCCTTGGAGCAACAAACCTTCCAAATCTGCATGTGACATAGGATACTATAACATAGTAGGTTAGGTCTGCGAGCCAGTGTCCCAGGGTAACGGTTAAAATTCCAATGTTTCCCATAAGCTCGTAACCTTGCAAGAGTAGGGCTAAGCCTGCTGAGGCCCACCATGGAGGCTGTGTTGGGTTGAAGGCTGTGTAGAAAACTCCACCTAGAAGAGATGAGTTAACCCTTGAACTCTTAATCTCCACTTCGCTGACTCTCTTAATCATTGAAAAACCCATAAAAACAAGGACAGCTCCTCCGAAAGCATAGATGAAAATTTTATATTGCAGCATAAAGCTGCCAAGCCCGAAGAGAATAAGGAAAATTATAAGTGCCTCCCATAAGGCGTGTCCAGCTATAATAAAATGGCCTGTGACCTTTCGCTTTTTAGCAGCGTCAAAAATGACAAACGCCAAGAGAGGCCCTGGAATTAATGCTCCGCCAAGTCCGACGATGAAGCCATTAGTAGAAGAGCTGGAAACTCAACCATTATATGCATCCTCTCATTTCAAATTGTAATTACTCTTTCTTCCACTGCTGCTTCCTTTCTCCTTAAATATGAACGATACTTAGAAGTTTTCGGCGAGATTATGAAGTAGGAATAGCCCACCCAAAGTTTGCTTCTCTCTTCATCTAAATTTGACCAGAAGGGCTCCCAGAAAGGGTGGCTGTGATAGAATCCTATAACTTCTAAACCCATGCTTTCCGCCTTCTCGAAAATTTCCAATTGCTTCTGCGGGTCTATTTGATATTCAAAGCTTGAATTCAGTATGTTTCTGGCCCTGAAAACCTTTTCAACAACTCCCTCCTCCCCTCTCCTTTTTCCTAAAAGAAATCCGCACGCCTCAATGGGAAAGCATTCCCTTGCATGTTGAAGGATATTGTCTAAATCTTTAAGGGTGATTTTAATTGTCATATTTAAACCTGAAGTTTCAATCAAAATTTTCATTATTAAAATTCCAAAAGTTTCCTCTGTCCTTCCACCATTATGGGCTCTGCCTTAATTCCTAGATTGCGCCTAACCCATTCAGCAAACTCCTCATAGAAATATCGATGGCATGTTATGACAAGCTCAGGCTTAGACTTCTCTATGTATTCAATTCTCTCGTTGAAATCGGCATGATTGCTCAGAGGGAATGCCTCATCAACGCCGTAAAAGTATTTAATCCTTTCATCCACCGCCCATCCTGTACAAACTGCTATTTTACATTTGCTTCTTTTAACTTTTTTAAGAGACCAAGGTGGAGCTATGAAAACAGACCCTTGAAGAGGCTGGGAAGAGGCTTCATACCCTCCAAGTTTAACCATGAATTCTTCATAAACCCTATTAAGCCTAAAAATTGAGGGGTGAACTTTAACGTCAAAACTCTTACTAAGCATTTTCGTTAACTCCTGTCCTTGGCCGAGGGAGTTTCCAGTCAATATTGGAATGAAGCCATCCTTTAAAGTTTTATCAATCCACATCGTTATTTTCTCCTCTAACACGTCGACTTCTGGAAAAACATATTTGGGATGTGCATAAACCGACTCCATCACCAGAACATCGCATTGGATGGGACTGCATCCCTTCTGAGTTAAAGAGTCTCGAACTTTGAAGTCACCAGTGTAAACTATTCTCTTCTCCAAATTTATGGAAACCTGTGAAGAGCCTAAAATATGGCCGGATGGATTAAACTTAAAACTTCCGCCTCCAAATTTAAAGGTTTCCCCATAACTTTTGAGACAAACCTCTGGCTTTACCCTTTTCATTCTAGCCTGGGCAATTGCAAAACTTTGAGGAGTAAGATAAGCCTTAGCTTCAGTTTTAAGAGAAAGCATTCTGCAATGGTCAGAATGGGCATGTGAAATAATAACCCATTTTACTTCATCAAACTTGTGCTCGGGGTCTATTAAAACGCTTGAGCCATCAAAATTGATCTTAACGCCACCAGAATACTCTGAAACTTTCATAACCTAAACACTTCCAACCATTTCAGGGCATGCTCACGAAATTTTCATTTTCAACAGATTACATCAGCATAATCCATAAAAACGCAGCTTAAATCCTTTGTCGACTAAAGCTTTTAAGCGGTTAATTATGGCGGGTTTGGTTAATGGAAACTCTTCAATTTCCAACATTCATATATACTGGTAGAGGTTGAATAGGTTTACGTAAAAGTTTGGGGTTATCTTTAATGTGTAAATGGTGTATGAAGCATGGAGCTGGCGGAAAATGGTATATGAATGCAAGGAATTACTCAAAGACGCTGGCTGACTCATTGAACCTTCAAGCTTACTTGGAAGAGCAGTGGAAAAATTTTGAGCAAGTTTACATTAGAAAGATTATGGGAATATCCTCTATTGGATTAGGCTACAAACTTAAAATGCCCATTATCGGCAGGGTAATCCGCTGGAGCGTTGAAAGGATGATTCATTCTGAAAGCAAAAACCGCAAACCAGTCAGGGCAGACGGCCACTTTGGACAGGTAATTCCCATAGAAGAAGCGAAGATGATTATACTTAATCTAGCTGATGAACCTATAATCCAGAACTACTGCATGTGCCGCATGATGCAGAAAGACATTAAAGACGCTTGTTGCATAAACTTCGGCGTTTTGTCAACAGTGATAGAGAAGCTGCCCCGTTTTATCCCAAAGAACATGAAAACAAGGTTAACCCGTGAAGAAGCTGCAGAAGCCCTTGAAGAACAGAACAGGAAAGGTCGCGTTACAACTGTTTGGTTCCAGCCTGTTCCCTACATAAACGCTATATGCTCCTGCGAAACCCCACAATGCGGAGGACTACGCTTAAGAATGGACTTCGGCCTATACACGGTTTATAAGGCTGAATATGTGGCTGAGGTAAACCCTGATTTTTGTCAAGGATGCAAAACATGCATTGCAGGATGCCAATTCGGAGCAATCAGGTTCAGCCCAACTCTTGGAAGGGTTATAATCGACCAGGCGAAATGTTTCGGATGTGGCCTTTGTAGAGATAACTGTCCCCACGACGCCATAAAACTTGTTCCACGCGATGAGATACCCGGATTGAGAGGTCGATACTAAACCGTTTAGGTGGAAGTTTTGGGCAAAACAAAAATAAAAATTGACTATTCAAAATGTGGAAACGCAACAGGAGGCATAGACCCTAGAGAATGCGGCAGATGCCTGCGAGTTTGCGATCCAGCTGTTTTTGTGCGGCATCCAACCTTAAACGTGAAGCAGGAAAACCCTTATGATCCTCATCTCTGGCAGGTTACAGCTGTGTGGCTTTCCCTTTGCACCCTCTGTGGAAAATGCGTAAAAGCCTGCCCTCAAAAAGCCATAACTCTTTCATATTCCTAGCCTCTAAACGGTTTAACCCTTAAATATGCATAAAACCTCAGAGAAAAGAACAATGCAGTCGAAGGAGGATAACAGTTGAAAGTTGACGAGTTTTTGGTTGAAAAATATCTAAACGCCTACGAGCATAAGGTTGAAGTTAATTTGGGTGAAACATGCGTTGAGCCTTTCACCTTAGGCGAATTCCTTAAACTTATTGAATACGAGGGGTTTTTCGACGATTTAAAAAAAGCCCAATTAACATATGGATTTGTTGAAGGCGACCCCGAACTTAGAAATGGGCTTGCAAGCATGTACAAACATATGAAAGCAGAGAACATAATTACAACATTTGGGGCTATCGGGGCAAATTTTCTAGCTTTTTACAGTCTTATCAGCCCAGGAGATACAGTAATATCCATATTTCCAACTTATCAACAGTTGTACAGTGTGCCCAAGTCTTTCGGTGCAAATGTTAAACTGCTCCGCCTACGCCCTGAAAATGGATGGATACCGGAAACCAACGAATTATCCAAGCTTATAGATAAAAAAACAAGGCTCATAGTGATTAACAACCCCCACAACCCCACTGGAAGCCTTATCAACGCTGAACTTTTAAAGGAAATCTGCGGCATGGCTGAAGATGCAGGCGCATATGTTCTCTGCGACGAATCGTATAGGGGATTATACCTAAAACCTGGGGATTACGTTCCTTCAGCAGTGGACCTCAGCGAGACAGCCATAGCAACAGGATCCTTTTCAAAAGCCTTTTCCCTTGCAGGGCTACGTCTAGGCTGGATAGCCGCCAACGAAAAAATAATCAAAGAATGCATGCTTCACAGAGACTATACAACAATTAGCACAGGCATAATTGATAATGCACTAGCAGCCCTAGCCATAAAACATAAAGACAGAATATATGAACGCAATTTAAAAATCCTCCGTTCCAACCATGAAATCCTCACACATTGGGTTGAAAATGAAAACTTAATTGATTGGGTTCCTCCAAAAGCAGGAAGCGTAGCCTTTCTAAAATACAAAATGGATGTACCATCAAAGGAACTCTGCCTGCGCTTAATAAGAAAGAAAAGAACACTTTTAGTTCCTGGAAGCTGCTTCGAAATGGAAGGATACCTCAGAATTGGCTATGGATGCAGAACGCAAACCCTAATAGAAGGCCTACTACGGCTAAAACAAATACTTAACTCCTATCATTAGGGTTGAACCGACAAAATTCTCATATATATTAAGGTTAAGGCAAGGCTTCTAATGCCATTTAAACCATTAACCTTTTTGTTTTGTCAGAGAATCATTTCAAGCATTCCACTGCAAGTTGACTATTTCCATAATTTTTTGGTAGGCCTGACAGAGGTTTTTCGCAATTGCATCTGGCTTTTTAAAACTTTTAAAATGTTCTTTTAAAGGGTTAAACTGCGATTGAACTAATACTGTCTTCATGCCTATTGCGCCTGCGCCTTCAATGTCTTCATCTGGGCTGTCGCCAACGTAGACAGCTTCCTCAGCCTTAACATCAAGCCTTTTCAGTGCTTCTTCAAAAATTTTTTCGTGGGGCTTGCGCCACCCTAAAGCATCGGAAACCACCACAGCGTTGAAAAAACTGTTTATGCCAACCTTTCTAAGCCCAACATAAATTACTGGAGCATATGTAAAGTTTGAAACAAGCCCAATTTTGTAGTCTTCGGAAAGCCTCTTCAAAACTTGTCTGGCACATCTCCGCAGCCTAAAAGAGTTAACATAGTCTTCAAAAAACATGTTTACAGCAGTTTTTATTGGAAGATCAGAAGGAGTTGTCTTAAAACCCAAACTGTTTAGGGCGTCTGAAATCCAAACGGCGTTAGTCACCTCAACCATTTTTTGGTATCGGATAAAACGAAATTTTTCATGGGAGTGCGTGTACGCTTCCAAAAACTCTTCACGTGAAATTCTGAAGCCAGAGTTAAATATAGCTTCATAAAGCTTCTTTTTTGAAGCTTCAAGATCGTAACCCTCAACATTTACCAAAGTGCCTATAAAATCAAATATCACTGCCTTAATAGAATTCAAGCTTTATTCCCCTGCCAATCTTAATTCTCTGCATACATTCCTGTAATAAAAGGTTTAAGATGCCCAAAACCTGAATAATGTACTAGCCTAGGTTAATCCTATGGATGGAGAAGCATCTGCTAAAAAGGGTTAAATTTTTCAAGTATTGTTTCCGCCAATTTTTTTGCGAAATCGGTGCTCACTAACGCGTTGACGTCTCCTAAGGCTTTTTCAACTTTCATGTCGAAGGGAAGCTCGCCGATAAAGTTAACATTTAAAAGTTCAACCTTTTTCCTTATTGAAATGTCCTTATTCATCTTCATATTTTCAATAACTCCTAATATTGGAATTTTTAAGTCAGAAAGGAGTTTCACTAATTTCCTAACGGTTTCAAAAGCCAGTATAGAAGGGGTGGTGACTATTAGAAACTCTAAGCCTTTAACAAGCCTAATCAATTCTAGAACTGCATCGTTAATGCCTGGGGGCATATCCAATATGAGATAGTCCAAAAATCCCCATATTGTTATTGTGAAAAGCTCCACTAGGGCATTGGAGAAATCTGCACCTCTTAATGGCAGAACTTCATCATTAGAATAGCCAACAATTGAAGCATACTTTAAACCGTTCACCTGAGCGGGGATGATGCCTTTATCCTCTTTGAAACGCACTTTTTTAATGCCTAATATCAGATGTGTTGACGGCCCTGTGAAGTCCAAGTCGAAAAGCCCAACCTTAAAGTTTCTTCCCGCTAACGTTAAAGCGAGAGCTGTTGCTACAAGGCTTTTTCCAACACCGCCCTTACCGCTTGAAACCGCAATTACCCGTTTCACCCCGCTGAGCCTCTGGTTTATTATGGCTATTCTAGGGTCCAACATCTATTTCACCCCAACCACACTTTCAAGCCAAACTCCTCTGCCAGATAGAATTTCAAAGTCAGGGCTACCACACTTTGGACACTTAATGTAAGCGTGAACTGTTTCAGGGATAAAATGCACAGCTTCCGAGGAATATTCAGCCAAAGCGTTTAGGTTGAAAATCCAAAAATGCCCACAAACTCTACATTTCAACTCTGCCTTGACAAGTTCAACTTTGAAGCTGGCCTTTTCAAGTAGACCCTTTTTAAGCTGCGAAAGGGCAAACTCGAAAATTTCAAGGTCTAACTGCTGCAACTCTCCGACCTTTACCTTCACCTCTCTAACTTCCCTTAAACCCTCCCTCTCTGCAATCTGAAAAACTGACAAAACCACTGCCTCAGCTAAAGCCCACTCATGCATAGGAAAGGCTACACGCTGCACAATTTAAAAATATTGCAAACTCCAAGCCATATCACATGAACTTTCAAGCCTAGCACTCCTAATAAGGGCAAAATTAGCCTATAGGCTCCTTTATGCTATAATTTAAAACTGGTGGAATGTATAAATTCAAAATGAAACTTTTACATACGTGCATGTTGGGAGGAATCTAAAGAAACTGCCAAAAAGATTTGAAGTAAGTGGATGTAGTATTAAAAATCTAAAGATGATATAAATTTATTAGTTCCATGTGGTCTTTTTGGCTTGTTTATGCCATTTAAGTTGCCACGTCAATTTTAGGCGTTTCAAAATATGCCATTTCGTTAAGGTTTTGATGATCTCTGAACATGCTAGCCTTCAGCGTTGCTTTACTCTTCCATTTCACTGTGTAGTTTAGCCTTCTAACCCTAAGAGTTAGGTAGGCGTCACCTATTCTCATATATAAGCTTATTAACAGGTCGCCCTTTTTCCAGCAAACGCCAACAGCTTCCAAAATTATTCCTCGGAAACCCATGTAGATGGCTGATCCTCGCAGCTCCATTCAATTTCGCTTTCAGCTATCTTACTCCAGCAACTCCTACAAATTGGAATCCTATCACCTTTGAAGAACACGTAAACCTCTATGTCAGTGTTTCTGCATTCGCCGTTCCAAGGATTCATGCAGCACTCATACTTCAACACGTCATCCACTTTATTACGCAGCAGCTTAGAAGAGGATGTAAGATGGAGCACCTGCGTAGATTTTGCCTTCAGATGAGGCGTCAACCTTAACACCTTCAAAAGAAACGTGGCTTACAAGTCTATAAAAAACAACTGACGAAACGAAATTGATGCCCAGGGGGAGAGATGAGTTAAAGTGAAAATTGTATCCTACGCGTTGAAAAGTGTTTTAAGGATTATGCTGAATAGGCGTATAGTAATTAGCAGGGTGAAGAACCATGGGAGGAGTGAAGAATTACCCGGAGTATTGGGCTGGAAAGAAGCTGGCTTATCCTCATGTGCCACCTGAAGGACCTAAATTCTCTAGATCTGTCGTTGCTGGAAATTTGATTTTTATATCTGGATGTCAAGGTCAGAATGATGAAACCCTCGAAATACCAAGCAATTTTGAGGATCAAATGGTGAACGCCCTTGACAAAATTAGAAAGGCTATGGAGGAGGCTGGCAGCTCTATGAATAATGTTATCAAGACGTTTATACTACTGAAAAACTTAGAAGATTATAAACTGATGAGAAAAACAGAGCTTACATACTATCAAAAGTATGCTCCCTTCCTAGTTGATAACCCTCCAGCCAGCACAGTGGCAGTTGTCGGTTTAGCTAGACCTGAATTTCTGATAGAGATAGATGTTATAGGAGTTATTTCAAGAGATAACACTCTTTAGAATCGCTTTCTAAAGATTTAGAGCTGAAATGGTGTAGCCGCCTCTTACACCAGATGGGTTCGGGACAGAATTATAGGCAGTATTCCATGTTTCCCATATTCATTCTTCATTCTTTAGCTCTTTTAAGCGCTGCTCTTGCTATTATGCGTGTGGAATCCAGAACTGGAATAACAGAGTTTTTGCTATTAATTATTAGCGGCAGTTCAGTGCATCCTAAAACTGCAGCGTCGCAGTATTCTTTTTGAGCCATCTTCTCCACGATGCTTAAAAGTTTCTCTCTGGATTTACTTTTAACTATTCCGTAAACAAGCTCGTTAAATATTATCTCATTGATGACTCTACGGTAGCTTGTTTCTGGAACAGCGAAATCTATTCCATATAGCCTCAGCTTAGAGGGGTAAACCTCAGAGTTCATTAGAAGCTCAGTTCCTAATATGGCTAACTTGCCAAATCCCAATCTTTTAGCTTCTCTAGCCACCTCCTCAGCTATGTGAAGCCATGGTATTTGTGACCTCTCAGCCACTTTGTCGAAGACAATGTGAACCGTGTTGTCAGGGCATATCACAAAGCTTGCACCCATACAGGCAAGTTTTTCAGCTGACGCAGCTAAAAGGTTAGCAACTCCTTCCCAGTCACCACGCTCCATTCTCGCCACGTACTCACTAAAGGAAAAGGCATGCATCATCACCTCAGGATGGTCATAACGCCGCCCAAGGAATTTCTCACCCTCTGTACATATAGTTTGGTAGCATAAGGCCGCTCCAGGAGAGCTTACACCAACAATACCTATACGCTTAAACCCACCCATAAATCCACCTTAACAACTTTATGTAAACTTGCCTTTAAACAATACCTTTAAAGTATAATCTATCACAAGCCAAACAACAAAATAAAGCTTAAAACGAGCGTGGCAACTTAAGTTGAAAAAGTGATGTTTATTCCTTTCAGTGAAGCTTTTACTCCTACAGAGGAGTAGGATGTTTGTATTTAAAGTCGGAGGTCGATGGGTGAACACGAGCTTTTGGAAGCTGTGAAAATGTTCAGACCAATAAAAAATTGCCATTTTAGTGCTTTGGCGTGTAACGCAGCGCCAGAGTATTGTGATTAGAGGGGGAGAAGTGCGAAGCTTATTGATAATGGTTATGGAGGCTGCGCTAAATCGTGCGAAGGACATTCTAAACGGCGAACATGAAGAATGCAACCATAATCCGGTAAACGTGAATGACTCATCACTTATCAGGGACCAGAAATGGCGTGTTGGGAATTTTTCAGTCCCGCTTTTAATATTGCTGGAAATCTATGGACTGTAAAATTCGTCCATTCCAAAAACAGGCACCAGTTATATGGTCTATAGGGATATGGAATGCCTAAGGCTAGGGCTGCAGATTTCCTCCTTACTTTAAAATGTAGATTTTCGAGCTGTTAAATACCTGAATATTATTTTGTCTGCCACTTAGGATGAGCAGAAAAAGGAAGGGATTAATGAAAGGTCTAGGCTGAAGGCCTAGGATATATAAAAGTAGCCGTGGCATATGCTGAAGGCCAAACAATCTCCTGTTTCCCGTTTTGCCATTGATACACAATCTGTTCCAGATAGGCGCCTGGACGTACTAGGGGATCGCAATGCCCAGGTCCTGCAAACTTTAGTTTTCCCACAACCGTATCAACTTCAAGTGTGCATAGGGTTTCTCTAACCTTATTCCGATCTAACGTTCCCGCCTTCTCAATAGCTGCTGTCAAAACCTCCACCGCTGCGTAACCTGAAGGAACATTGACTCCTGGTACTTCGCCATATTTTGCCTCGTATCGCCTGGTTAATTCGAGGTTCTTCGGTATTTTTAGATACGGGTGTCCAGTGAAACTTCCTATGACACCTTGGGCGTCAGCGCCTAGAAGACTCCAGAATTGAGGCGGCTCAGATGCACGTTGGAAATATAAAACTTTAGGGGATAACCCCAAATCCTTACTTTCACGAATTAAGGTTATAGCATCCGTAGCGCTGGGTACCCCGAATACCATGTCTGGATCGGCATCCTTAGTCTTTAAAATCATTGTTGAATAACTAACCTGACCCGGAGTATATTTTTCGTTAAGCACTACAGTGAATTTAGCCGCAAATTTCTCAACAGCGGCTAATATACCTTGTGCATAAAAGGCTCCAAGAGTTGTATCTTCCGCCCACAACGCTATTTTGTAGGGTCCTCCTCCAGGAAGTGCACCGTCCAGAAATGTAAGAATGGTTAAACCATTATGCAGTTCTGTATGGAAAGGTATGAACGTCCAGTTATAATTGTTAGTCTCACAAGGAATGCTACCTATCCCCGTCGTCACATGCACCATTTTATAGGTTTCAGCAACGGTGGCAACGGCAAAACATATCGGAGTCGCAAAAGGTCCCAACAAGAAATCAACCTTATCTACTGTTATAAGTCTCTCCGCGTTAGTTTTAGCCTTAGTAGGATCACTTTCATCATCGTAATAGACATATCTAATTTTTAACTTCCGCCCAAGTTCCTTAACGTACAAGCCTCCCGCATTATTAATATCCTCAATTGCAAACTCATATCCTCTCATAACCATCAAAGCATTGTATGCATGAGCTCCACTAAGCGGCATTGAAAATCCCAACACAATTTCCTCCTTCCCAGGAGAAGGCGTAGGGGTAGCAGGCGTAGGAGTTGCTGGAGTTGGAGTGGTCGGAGTAGGCGTGGCAGGAGGTGGAGTTGTAAGCGTAGGAGTTGCTGGAGTTGGA
>JBBITX010000012.1:0-9116 GCA_037440545.1 Candidatus Bathyarchaeota archaeon | reverse complement strand
CGTTTTAGGAGTTGGTGTTGCAGGTGTTGGAGTTGCCGCTGGGCCTAGGGTGGAATAGTAGTAGGCTACTCCTGCCACAACTGCAACTATGATTATTACGGCAATTACCGCTGCTTGCAATTTTGTTAAAGCGGTTTTCATTGTAATTCCCGATTTAATTTAAAGTGTTATTTATATATTAAAATTTTATTGATGAGGGAGATGGGCACTTCTTTTAAGTTTTAAGTATAAAAAGCGACTGTTCAATTGAACTTATTAAAGTTTTATGTTGTTTTGTGATTTTATCGCTGGCTTTTCTCTATGAATTTTAGTTGTTTTTCATTATTATTTTAAGCTATAAATACAAAAACTAAAATATTGAAAAAGGGAAAACATAGGAATTGGGGTTGAATGTCTTCCAGAACCTCTCCAGTTATAAGTCTTCTCATTATCGGTGTTGGAATATTTATTGCCAGTTTAATTAGTTACTTGGTCGCTGGACCTATAATTTTATTGATAGTGCTCAGGGGATTTTGTACAGGGCTATTCTACGGGATGCTTGCTACCGGTCTTAGTCTTGTCTTCGGCGTTATGAAAGTAATTAACATTGCACATGGAGAATTTATTCTTCTAGGTGCCTATATCACATATTGGCTATACACTTTGTTTGGCATTAATCCATTTGTAAGTATAATATTTAGCGCTTTAGCCCTTTTAGCTCTCGGCTTAGTTATGGGTAGATTTCTGATAAGTCCGTCGTTAAAAAGTGGTGTGGATCCTCCGTTAATAGTTTCTTTTGGATTGTCCTTATGTCTAGCTAATCTCATGAGGGTTTATTGGACAGCAACCCCAAGGGGGCTGAACATATACTTTGGAGGCATACCCTTACCCGGAGGAGTCAAATTTTCTCTTTTACATTTTATAGTGGCTGCAGCAGCCATAATAGGGCTTGTATCTCTTCACATGTTTTTATCAAAGACATATTTAGGCAAGGCTTTGCGGGCAGTGAGCATGGATAGGGAAGCAGCCATGTTAATGAGCATACCATCTTCCCGTATTGAAACAATTGCCTATTCTATTGGTTTGCTTCTCGCAGGCACTTCTGGCTCCCTTTTAAGCATTGCTTTAAGCTTTGATCCTACATGCGGCCACATATACCTTGGAAAAGTTATGTGCGTTATAGTTCTCGGAGGCGTTGGATACATACCTGGCGCAGTTGCAGGCGGGGTAGTTTTAGGAATAGCTGAAGCATTCGGCTCCTTCTTTTTAGGAGACACCGTTAGAAACCTCGTTGCATTCGTTATGTTTCTGATTATACTGCTATTAAAGCCAACAGGGCTTTTCGCGAAATATCGAGTATTCTAGTGATGAAATATGAAAAAAGTGTTAGTGTATATCCTGCTTTCGCTGATTGCCCTTGCACTTTTAATTGCAGTACCTTTCGTAATTGAAACTGGTTTTTGGACAACCCTGCTTTATACTTTGTTCCTCTACATTGTTTTAGCTGAAAGTTGGAATATAACAGGAGGATTTGGAGGCCAGGTTTTCTTAGGGACAGCTGCTTTTTTCGGGTGGGGTGCATACGCGGCTGCCATGCTTTGCAATGCAGGGTTACACTATACATTATGCGTTATTCTGGCTGGATTTACAACTGCATGTTTAGCGATAATATTAACTCCTACATTTAAGTTAAGGGGAGTATACTTTGTGATTGGTTCTTTATTTATTTCTGAAATAATGAAGGTGATAGTTCTTATGTTGCCTGTAACCGGTGGGGCTGCTGGAATAGTGTTACCCCTATTTAGCGAAAGAATAATATTCACTTACTATTTCTCCCTCTCGCTTATGCTTGCTGTCTTTTTAATTGCATTTTTTATGGTTAAATCTAAAATTGGAATGGCGTTGAGAGCTATACGTGATGATCAGGATGCTGCTGAAATGTTCGGAATAAACTCGGCAGTCTTTAAGCTTTTATCGCTGCTTTTAACAGCTATATTCTGCGGCATGGCCGGAGGTATTCACGCTTTTTTCATGATATATATAGAACCCCACAGCTTTTTTGATATTAACTGGAGCATTATCCCAGTTTTCATGGTTTTAGTGGGAGGGGCCTCCACACTTATAGGCCCGGTGATTGGTGTAGCAATTTATACGTTACTAAGGGAGTTGTTTGTTTTTGTCGCGGGGGAAATTTACTTAACGATGTTGGGGGCGTTATTAATTGCTGTGATGCTTTTAGCACCAGGCGGTGTTTACCCTGCCTTGGATAAAATTATACGTAAAATCCGGAAGACAAACTTGCAATAGAATAATAAACCAATAGGGAGTTTAGAGATTTTAATTTTTAGATGCCGAGGTAAGATCTTTTTAAATTTTCATCCATGAGAAGCTTTTCGCCCTCTCCCTCTAATATTATTCTTCCATTTTCCATCACGTAGGCCCTTTTAGCCAATTTTAAGGATATTTGGACATTCTGTTCGACGAGAAGAATTGTAACTCCTTGGCCGTTAATTTCCTTGAGAACATTGAAGATTTTATTGTATACTATTGGTCCTAATCCTAATGAGGGTTCATCGAGCAATAACAGTTTCGGTTTTGACATTAATGCCCTTCCTATGGCTAGCATCTGCTGCTCACCTCCACTTAAGGTGTATGCCAGCTGGCTTCTCCTCTCCTTCAAAATTGGGAAAAGCTGATATACCCATTCAATGTTGTCCCTAACTTTTTTCCTAGCCTCTCTCTTGTAAGCGCCGATTTCAAGGTTCTCTTGAATTGTTAGGAATGGGAAAAGTCTCCTTCCTTCCGGAACAAGCGAAATTCCCTTTTCTGCTATTATGTTAGGAGGCAAATTAGATATTCTCTCTTTTAAGAAATAGATGTTGCCAGAGGATGGACGTAATAAACCCGATATTGTCTTCAGAGTCGTTGTCTTTCCAGCCCCATTAGATCCAACTAAAGCCACAAGTTCTCCTTCTTCAACCCTTAAGGAAACATCGTATAGAACTTGAGCTCCCCCATAGTGGGCGTTAATGCGGTCTAAATCAAGCATAACTCTCCCCCAAATAAGCCTCAATTACCTTTCTATCTCCTGCAACGCTGCTGGGTGAACCCTCAGCTATTTTCGAACCTTGATGGAGAACTATAATACGATGGCAAACGCTCATAATGGCTTTCATAACATGTTCAATCCACAAAACGGCTATTCCGTAATCTTTCCATATAATTTCAACTTTCTTTGCCATTTCCATAAGCTCAGAAGGGTTTAACCCCGCTGCTATCTCATCCAAAAGTATAAGTTTAGGCCCAGAGGCTAAAGCTCGAGCGAGCTCAAGTTTTCTTCTTTCAACATGGGTTAGTTGGTTGGCTACAGCATTCTTTTTCTCGTTTAAACCGACAAATTCAAGCCAACGTAAAGCTTCACGATTTGCCTCAGCCCGGCTGATATTCCTTCTTTTACCGTAGAAGATTCCGACCTGGACATTTTCAAGAACTGACATCCTTAAAAATGGCCTAACTATCTGAAAGGTTCTTGCAATTCCAAGTTTACAAATGTTATAAGGCTTCAATTTTGTTATGTCTTTTCCCTCAAAAACGATTCGCCCAAAATCAGGACGATAAAAACCACTTATAACGTTGAAAAGAGTGGTTTTACCAGCTCCATTAGGCCCAATAATACCAACTATCTCTTTGTTATCAACGTAAAAATCTACATTATTGAGAGCTTTCACACCTCCAAAGTTCTTAGTTACTCTTATACCCTCAAGCACTCAGGCCCTGCTCCTATATCCTAAATCATACACCCATAACATTATTAATTTTAAAAATAATACTTTGCTTTAAAACTATCTATCTAAACTATTAAGTCGTCGCAGCAAATGTGATTTGGCCGAACAACTAAATTATTACAATATTTAAATTTAAATCTCCCATCTTAACCTGGGAATGTATGAAAAGAGGGCAGTTGAGAAACTCACTGATAAAGCTTCTACACAGTTCAGAGAAAAGTGAACAAAATTAGCTGATAAGGGATATGGCACTTAGCGTTCTATAGTGAATGGCCTTGGGTGAACGGCTCTCGCTGGAATCTGATCTATAAGCATTTGTTCATCCCATCTTTTTCCTATGCCAACTAATTGAAGGGTTTTAGCCGTTTTCTCCGCTGCTTCTAATTTGGTGTTTCTTTCAGCGTATATTTCTAGGATTGCCTCGTCTTTCTTGACTTTGTCACCCAGTTTTACCTTAAGCATAACTCCGGCGCCTTTATCCTTTGGGGCTCCTGCTTCTCTTGCAACTTGGGCTATGGCCTGATTGTTTATCCAAAGCATCCTTCCCTCTTTTTCAGATGTTATTTCAGCCGTTTTTTCACCTATCTTTATATCTTCAGGCTTTATTTTCGGGTTTCCACCTTGGGCCTCAATTATTTCGCGTAGCTTCTGTTCAGCGTTGCCGTTTTTGAGAAGCCTTTCCGCAGTTTTTTTCCCATTGTTTATTCCAACCATTTCTAGGAGCATTCCAGCAATTTCCGCGGCCTTCTTTTTTAGGTCTACTGGGCCTTTGCCTATAACTGCGTTTAGGGCTTCTCTGGCTTCAAGTGCAGGGCCGACAGCGTATCCTATGGGCTGCTCACCGAAAGTTACTGCGCATCGAACGTTTATTTGGAGGCGTCTTCCAAGCTCTATGAAGTTTTGGGCGAGGGCGTGTGCCTCTCCTATTGTCTTTATTTTTGCTCCCCTCCCAGTGGGCATGTCTACGACCACGTGTGTAGCTCCTATAGCCTTTTTCTTGCTCATTATGGATGGGAGTAATAGGGGGTCTATGCCTAGGCTGTATTCAACTTGGATGAATATGTCGTCTGCTGGGGCGAGTTCCAGGGCGCCTCCCCATGCCATGCATCCGTTTGTTTTTCCCACAACCTCTTCTATCTCTTCAACTGTCAGGTTTACTGGGCATAAACTTTCAACTCGATCCGCTGTTCCAGCTGGAGAGGTAATAGCCCTTGAAGAGGTTTTAGGAATTGGGAAGCCTGCTGAAGCCACTATTGGCACGACTAGGATTGTGGTTTTATCTCCAGGTATGCCTCCTATGCTGTGTTTGTCAAGTATGAATTGTCTTTTAAGCTTCAATGTTCGACCAGTGTCAACCATTGCCTTTGATAGGGCTTCAACCTCAGCCATGCTTAGTCCTCTGATGCATATGGAAGCTATGAAAGCTGCGATTTCAGAGTCGCTTAAATGGCCTTCTACCACGTCGTTAACTATGGACCTTATCTGTTTCTCATTAAGGCTTTCTCCCCGCACCTTAGCCTGTACATAAACAAGGGATTCAGGTGTATGAGCATGGTGAACCTCCACATATTCGCCTTCCCCAACTCCTAGAACTTTTTGGATTTCAGCATAGAGCCCTATCTGATCTGCTGGGAAGTTTTCTGCAACGTTAACTATGGCTACAACCTGCCTTTCCCCATGGAATATTTTAATCCTGTCTGAAGAGTGAAGGCCGAGGACTCCGGCGGTTTCCTCGCCGAGTAGGGCTATTCTTTTGCCTCCAGCCTGAATGTCTAAAAGTTTCGCTTTAAGCCTCATCTAAGCCACCACTCAACAATTCTAGGTTCAAAGTTAAAAGTTTTAAACATGCAAGCCGAATATTAAGTGAGGTTTAACCCCTTGCGGTATAAAGATTTTGTCAACCTAAAACATGAGCCTAAAGAAACAGACTTAGTATGCACCTTTTACATAGAGCCTGAAAACGTAAGCATGGAGGAAGCCTCTGGATGTGTGGCTGCTGAAAGTTCAATTGGAACCTGGACAGAGCTCGCCACTGAAAAGGACTATGTGAAAAGGCTTGCCGCAAAGGTTATTAGCATAATAGGAAATCACGTGAAAATAGCCTACCCAATAGAACTCTTTGAGCCTGGAAACATGCCTAACATTTTAAGCAGCATAGCAGGCAACATTTTCGGGCTGAGGCTTATAAGAAACATTAGGCTGATGGATGTAGACTTCCCCTCAGCCCTTATAAGAAGCTTCAGAGGCCCGAAATTTGGAGTTAACGGCATACGCAGTCTTCTAAGAGTTTATGGTAGGCCTCTGCTTGGCACAATAATCAAGCCTAAGCTTGGACTGAACGCTGAAGATCACGCCCAAGTGGCTTATGAAGCTTGGCTTGGAGGATGCGACGTTGTGAAGGACGATGAAAACCTAACCAGCCAAGAGTTTAACCCCTTTGAGGAGCGATTTTTAAAAACTCTTGAAGTGAGGGATAGGGCTGAAATGGAAACTGGAGAGAGGAAGGTTTACATGGTTAACATAACAGCTGAAACAGGTGAAATGGTTAAAAGAGCTGAATACGTCCAAGCTCATGGAGGTGAATACGTCATGGTTGATATTTTAACATGCGGCTTCTCAGCATTGCAGACTCTGCGGATGCGAGATCTCCCCCTCGTAATACACGCCCACAGAGCTGGACATGCAGCTTTAACAAAAAGTCCCCGTCATGGAGTTTCAATGAGGGTGATAGCAAAAGTGGCCAGAGTAATAGGCGTAGATCAGCTCCATGTTGGCACGGTTGTAGGTAAGATGTTTGAAGCTGAAGAGGAGGTTGAGGAAAACTGTAAGGCATTAACCATGGATATGGAAGGGTTGAAGAGGGTTTTACCCGTTGCCTCTGGAGGCCTTCATCCAAGGCATGTTCCAAGCCTAATAAAGTTCTTCGGATTAGACGTTTTAATACAGGCTGGCGGAGGAATCCATGGGCATAAAAAAGGAACTTTGGCAGGGGCTAAAGCCATGAGGCAGGCAATCCAAGCCTCACTGAGTGGAACGCCATTGGAGGAATACTCTAAAACTCGAAGGGAACTTCGTGAAGCTCTCCAAACTTGGAAATAGCTTGACTGGCTTTTAAGCCCTTAATTTTGATGGAAAATCCACGGGTAGGTTCTGCGGACAACCTCAGCTATCAAGTGTGGGGAAACAATTCCCTCCTCACATATTACGCCATGTACAAAGTCTCGCCTCGTAACGTCAAAAACTGGGTTCCTAATGACAAGGTTTTTGGGAGGGTTCCTCCAAACCTCATTGGGGCTTCTTTCCTCAATTTTCTCATACTCTCCGTACATGGTTGCAGGGTCAAACTTCAAAAGTTCAGAAATCACGTAGAAGGGTGTTCTAGCCTCTTTAGCTGCTAACGCAATCATGCTTGTCCCAATCTTGTTTATAATGTTACCTTCAGAGGTTATGGCGTCGGCTCCTACGACAACCATGTCAATCTTGTTCATGAAAAAACGCGCAGCTGAATCCACAATAAGGGTGGTTTTAACCCCTGACTCCGCAAGAGCTTTTGCTGTTACCCTACCCTGAAAGAAGGGCCTGGTTTCTGTGCAGTAAACCTCAAATTTTTTCCCCTGCTCCCATGCTTTTATAAGCATATAGGTGACCGTGGAAGAGTGGCAGTGGGTTAGAATAACTGAGCCTTCACGAATCCTCTTCGCTCCAATTTCAGCAATTTTCATCTTGGATTCTTCAAGGCTTTTCAGAAAATGTTGAGAAACATCCATAACAATTTCAGCCAGCCTTTCAACTTCAGTGGCGCTGCTTCTCTCAACTTGGCTAATAGTCCACCTCAATAAATTCCTCATAAGAGGCTCAGTCTCCCTTGAGGCGAATAAAATGTCCCTGGCAGCGTAAAGCTCCTTTAAAAAATCCTCCCTGCTTCGCGCCTTAGTTTGAACCGCCAAGGCTTCTAAAGCTTTTACAGCGGCTATGGCTATGTTTCTAGCCCCCCGAATCTCAAGCCTCCTTATCTTTTCAGAAGTCTCTCGGACAAACTCCGACAATTTCACCACGTTAGAATAAAAGCTGAAGTTGAATAAATATTAATTACTAACCAACAAGGTATGAAGAACTTTAGACGCAGATAAACTTTGAAAATGAATGGAAACAGCTATACCCAACCTTAAACAAATTAAATTTGTCATTCCGCCAAGTTAGTGGTTTCAATGCCCTTCAAAGAGCAATGCATGCTTTGCATGAGGCTTCTTCCCCTAAGCCATCTTAGGCGATGCTGGACGTGTGGAAAGCTATACTGCTTAGACTGCATGGTTCCAGAAGTTTCCTCAGGCGACACAAGAAAAATGATGTGTCTAAACTGTGCAAGAAAAACAGTTTCCCCCAGAAATGAAGCCAAATACGACAGGCTGAAAAGCTATTTAAAATTCAGGTCAGCCTTCACAGATACTGTTAGGCTTACGCTAGCCCAGATAGATGGCGTAATAGGCGACAACCTACCTATAACCGCTTACCGCTCTGAAAGCTGGTGGGAAAATTCGCCAAGCAAACCACATTCCAAGGCGTGGATTGAAGCAGGCTGGATAACAGAGGAGGTAAACCTTAAAGAAGGCTACATAATTTTTCAGAAAGTAAGAAACACGCCGACGAAAATCCACAGAAAAAAAACTGAAATGCCCGAAAAGCCCTTCAACCCAGCTCCATCCAAAATTAAAAGGAAGCATAAACCTTCGAAAACCAAAATCGCCAAACTCTACGCAAGGATTAAAAACATTGAAAGGCAAAAAGCAATTCCGCAGAGGCTTAGAGGAAGCTTCAAGCCTAAACCAACACATGAAAAGAAAACATTCAGGCCTATGGAAAAACTTTAGGAAGAAATCTTATTTAACACAACATTTCAATAGAATAAACAGATATTGCAAGGTTCAACGCGGCCGTCGTCTAGTCTGGTTAGGACACAGAACCAGCCCAAGAGTGTGTAAGCCTTCCAAGCCTGCGATCCCGGGTTCGAATCCCGGCGGCCGCACCAATACCTCTAATTCTGGTACGCTAACAACAGAGGGGACATTTAAGTCTCCGGATTTAGAGACGCACACACGCAAGGATTTGAAGTCCCACTTTAAAATCTTTCAACATAATTTCAAATTTATTGAAAATTTTAGTTCTTCTCCTCCTTAACAACTATTATTTGCCTCATAACTTTCTCCGCCCACCTTTTTCAAATTTTGTTGAAAACCTTTAATACAGAATGGAAGGCGGCGGGTCACTGAGGTTCGACGCCCAGAATCCGTCAACTCCCCCAAACCCTACACTCGTACCCGCACCCCCTTGAGCGCTGAACGTCCAAGCTTAGGT
>JBBITX010000011.1:0-27095 GCA_037440545.1 Candidatus Bathyarchaeota archaeon | reverse complement strand
TTATTTAGCCTCACCTTATAGAAAAGGATTTATGGCGAACTCCTCCCATTTCGCAATTCGGTTAACGGCAATAGCTCTGAAAGTTAAAGCTGGCGCCATACATTTTAGGTTTAAGTAACATTTTAAATCTCACATTATTTTATTGTTAGGGGGAGAATGGATAGGCGTGTTTAAGTGCGGATAACAGATTTGCAGGTTCCAGAGTCCGTTAAAGAAGTTCTGATAAAGTTCGGCATTGTGGAGCTTTATCCCCCCCAGGAGGAAGCTATAAAAGCAGGGGCTCTTGAGGGGCGAAACCTCGTTTTGGCAAGTCCCACGGCATCTGGAAAGACTCTTGTAGCTGAGCTTTGCGCCCTTAAACATGTTTTGGAACTGGACGGTAAGGTTCTTTATTTAACGCCTCTGCGTGCTTTGGCAAGTGAAAAATATGAGGAGTTTAAGAAGTATTCGGCAATAAGGAAGAAGAATGGGAAAAGGGTAAGCGTTGGAATATCCACAGGAGATTATGACAGCTCTGATCCATGGCTTGAACGCTGCGACATTATAGTTGCAACAAACGAGAAGGTTGACTCTCTTTTAAGGCATAAATCAAAATGGTTAGAGGAAGTTTCTCTCGTAGTGGCAGATGAGGTTCACCTTTTAAACGAGGCTGAACGTGGACCCACCCTTGAAGTTGTGCTGGCAAGGCTTATGCAGACAAACCCTGAAATCCAGATTTTAGCTTTAAGCGCAACCATAAACAATGTTGATGAAGTTGGAAGCTGGCTTAAAGCAGACCACATCACAACAGATTGGCGGCCGGTGAAACTGAGGGAGGGAGTTTTGCTTCACGACGAGATCCAGTACAGGGATGGCGATGCTAGAAAAATAGAGAGGGAAGCCAAAAACCCAGCGATAAACCTAGCCCTACAAACCGTTAAGGATGGGGGGCAAGCCCTAATATTCGCTTCCACAAGGAAAAACGCTGTAAACTTAGCTAGAAAAGCCGCCCCAACAATAAGTGAAAAACTTACTAAGCCTTCTAAACGCATACTTGAAAGGGAAGCTGAAAGAATTTTAGCAACAGGTGAAAAAACAAGAATAAGCGAGCTTCTAGCAGAGCTTGTTAGGTGCGGTGTGGCCTTCCACCATGCAGGCCTCGCGGGAGGCCATAGAAAAATTTTGGAGGACGCCTTCAGAGCTGGAAGAATAAAGGTCTTAACAGCCACACCCACACTGGCCTTCGGAGTAAACCTCCCAGCCAGAACAGTTATAATCCAGGATTATAAGCGATACGAGCCTGGGTATGGATACTACCCAATAAGCGTTTTAGAATATAAACAGATGTCTGGAAGGGCTGGAAGGCCAAAGTACGACATGGTTGGAGAGGCCGTCCTTGTAGCCAAAACTTCTGACGAGGCTGATTATTTAATGGAAAGCTACGTTTTAGCCAAGCCTGAAAGGATATGGTCAAGGCTTGCTGTTGAAAGGATTTTGAGATCCCATGTTTTAGCAACTGTGGCTGCTGACTATGCCCACACAGAATCTGGAATATACGATTTCTTCGGGAAAACATTCTACGCTTACCAGTATGATGTTTCAGCCATAAAGAATGTTGTGGCTAAAATCCTTAAATACCTCTATAATGAGGGGATGATTGAAGTTGACAGGGGAAACATATACGCCACAAGATTTGGAAGAAGGGTTAGCGAACTTTATATAGATCCAGTTTCAGCCGTGGTAATTCGAAAAGCATTGATGCAGAAGCCTACGCAGCTAACGGATTTAAGCCTCCTCCACATGGTTGCCCACACTCCTGACATGCGCCCAATACTTAGGCCTTCAGTAAGGGAGCTAGAAAAAATTGGGGTTTACATGGAAGACCACATGGAAGAGTTTATGGTTCCAGTTCCTAACGAGTGGGAAGACAGGATAAACTATGAGGAGTTTTTAGGAGAAGTTAAAACAGCCATGGTTTTGAAAGCCTGGATTGAAGAAGCAAGCGAAGATGAAATAATAGCTAACTTCAGAGTTCAACCAGGCGACCTTTACAGAACCATTGAAAATGCAAGGTGGCTTCTCTACGCCACAAGCGAGCTGGCATTACTTTTTAAAGTCAGAGAAATCCAGTCTGCTTCCCTTGAACTTATGGAGAGAGTTGAAAAAGGAGTAAAAAAAGAGCTTCTACCCATAGTTAAAATTGAAGGGGTTGGAAGGGTTAGGGGACGCATCCTCTACAATGCAGGCTTCAAAAATGTAGAAGACATTAAACATGCAAAAATTGAAGACTTAACCAACCTGCCCTCAATAGGTCCGAAGATGGCTAAAAAAATTAAGGAGCAGATAGGCGGCTTCGTGAAAAAGGAGAAATGGGAAAAACTTGAAAAGGAGGAGGAGTGGAGACAGAAAGCATTAACAGAGTATTAAACGCATATGGAAGAGCTGAAATGTGGAAGCCTAAAATCCATCAAAAATTAATGGAAATCGTAGGAGAAGATTATGTCATAACAGAAAGAGAGGATATGCTAAACTACTTGTTCGATGAAACATGTACAGCTGTAAGGCCTAAACCAGCTGAAAACCTAATCCTCGTCAAACCCAAAACCTCCAATGAAATATCTGAAATTTTAAAGCTTGCAAACATGGAGAAGATTCCAGTGTTTCCAAGGGGGGCAGGTACAGGCCTGGCAGGGGGAGCTGTTCCAACAGCCGATGGGATAATCCTATCCATGGAAAGGCTTGACAGAATTCTCGAAATAGACACTCAAAATCTTATGGCGGTGGTTGAGGCAGGCGTACCCTTTTCAAGGCTTAACGCAGAGGCGGAGAAGCATGGGCTATTCTTCCCTCCCCATCCAGGGGAGGAAACAGCTCAAATGGGAGGAATAACAGCGTGTAATGCTGGCGGCGTAAGATGCGTCAAATATGGAGTGATAAGAGACTTTGTTAAGGGCTTAGAAGTTGTAATTCCAACAGGTGAAATCCTAACGTTAGGAGGGAAACTCCTTAAAGATGTAACAGGCTACAGCCTAATGCATCTGTTTATAGGAAGCGGGGGAACATTGGGTGTTATAACAAAAATAGTTGTCAGGCTTTATCCAAAACCAAAAACAACAGCCTCGCTTCTCATATCCTTCAATGATAGGGGCCAAGCCGTAAAAACGGTGCCGGCAATACTTAGGGAGGGAAAAACCCCTCTAGCAGTGGAATATGTGGAAAGGGATCTAATGGAATATGTAGCAAAGAAATTGGGAAAGCCTTTTCCACACCTTAAAGGGCCATACATACTTTACATAATCATTGAAGGGGAAAACGAAGAGGAAGCCTACCGCACTGCTGAAAGAATATATTCAATATGCGAGAAAAACAGGGCTGTTGACGGTTTAATCGAGACAGGTAAAAGAAAACAGGAAGAACTGCTGGATATAAGAAGCAATATTTACACATTCCTAAAACCCGATTTAATAGATATCTTAGACATATCCCTGCCCATTTCAAAAACGGCTGAAATGCTTGACTTCCTCGACAGAGTCTCCGAAAAATATAAAGTTCGCATCGTGATATGCGGGCATGTTGCCGACGGAAACCTACATCCCCACATAATAGGTGAAAATTTTGAAAAAGACGAAATGAAGATTACTGAGATGAAAAGGGAAATCTACCTTGAAGCCAGAAGACTAGGAGGCAAAATAACAGGAGAGCATGGAGTTGGAAAGATAAGGACAGGCATAATGGCGGAAATGCTAAGTGAGAAAGAATGGGAGCTTATGAAAGCCCTTAAGAAAATTTTCGATCCAAACAACATCCTCAATCCAGGCGCCATAATACCCTCAAAATAAATTTCAGTAAGGGTTAATGGCTTTTAAGTCCTCTTGAATTTCGCTCTTTCCTTGTCTTTTCAACTAGAGTTTCAACTTGTTCTATGGCTGTGCCTAAATAGTTTCTCGGGTTTAAGGCTTCGTCAATTTCCCTTTCGCTTAAAGTTCCACTTACAACCTCATCCTCTAATAGAACTTCTTTGAAAGGCCTCTTTTCCACCTCACTTTTTAATGAGAGTTTTCTTAATATTTCATGGGCTTCCTGACGGTTTAATCCCTTCTTTGTCAGGGCTATCATTACAGCTTCAGACATGGCTCTTCCGCATGTTAATTCAATGTTTTTAAGCATGCGTTCACTGTCAACATGTATGTTTGCCACAATATTATGCATGAGGAATAGCATGTAGTCAACTAGTATGCATGCTTCCGGGATTATGAAGCGTTCCGCAGATGATTGGGTTAGGTCTCTTTCATGCCATGTAACCACGTTTTCAAGAGCTGGCACTGTTAGGCTTCTTACAATTCTAGCTAAGCCGCATATCCTCTCACAAGTTTCAGGGTTTCTCTTATGAGGCATTGTTGAACTCCCCACTTGCCTTTCAGCTTCAAAGGGTTCAGCTAACTCACCTATCTCGGTTCTTTGAAGTTCACGGATCTCCACTGCGAAGTTTTCAAGGGTTGAAGCTATTAAAGCCATTAAACATATAAGCTCGGCGTGGCGGTCCCTCTGCACAATTTGAGTGGAAATGTCAGCTGGCTTAATTCCAAGCCTTTCCATAACAAGCTCTTGAATTTTCAAAGCGTTTTCTCCCAGCCCAGCCTGTGTGCCTACAGCCCCACTCATCTTTCCAGCTATTACGCGTTCTTTACACTGCCTAACCCTTTCAATATGCCTTGAAATCTCCCTCATCCAAACTGCAAACTTAAAACCAAGAGTTGTTGGCAGGGCATGCTGCCCATGGGTTCGACCCATAATCAAAGTATCCTTATAAAGCAAAGCCTTATCCATCAAAACCTCTTCAAAATCGTTAAGCCTTCTTTCAATAAGCTCTAAAGCTTCCTTAAGCTGCAGGGCTGTAGCTGTATCCACAATATCATAGCTTGTAGCTCCAAGATGGACGTAGCCTCCGCTTGGGCCGGAAGCCTCAGCTAAGGCCCTTACAAGGGCTGCGACGTCATGTTTAATTTCCCTTTCAATCTGTTTAATGCGGCTGAGACTTACATGCTTTAACGATGCAGCAGCCATAATCCTTTCAGCGTCTCTCCAAGGTATGTTGCCGACAGAAGCGTGCGCCCATGCCAAGGCAGCTTCCACATCCAGCATTTTCTGAACACGGTTTTCCTCCTCGAAAATCCTGCGCATTTCAGGTGTCCCGTAACGGCCAGTGTCAATTGGAAGTATAGGCAAACCCACACCCTCAAAAAAGTAGAGACAATTAAAGATTAATGTTTTGCCAAGCGAAAAGTATGCACAGCCCTAAAGGTGTATGGAAATGCGCGCCATAGTAGCCGTTTTAGACAGGAAAGGCTTGGAAGCTAAAGTTAAAACAGCTGAGATGCTTAAAATTTTAAGGCATAAGGGCGCAGACGCCTTCTACATTGCGTCGCCAAAACATTTTGAAATGAAAGTTTCTCCAGATCAGTTGAGTTCAAACTTTGAATCCTCAACAGCTGTAGGCCACATCTTCCTCAAAATTTTGCCAGGGGACAAACCCAAAGTGGTGCAGATGGATGGCGCAGCCTTTGCCTTCGACGGAAGGACAAATCCATCTGAAGATCAAATTTTAAATTTAACCCTTTCCGCCTCTGATTTGCATAAAACCTTAGAGGCCATAATGAGGCATTTTGAAGGCTGCTTCTCTTTTGCACTGGCTGAAAATGGAAGGCTTGTTGTCGCCAGAGACGCTTTAGGTTTGTACCCGCTTTATTATGGGGGAAACAGCGACCTTTATGCAGTTTCATCTGAACGTAAGGCTTTATGGAAAATAGGTTTAGAAAAACCCCAGTCTTTCCCACCAGGCCACATTGGAGTTTTCAAAAAAGAAGGATTTAATTTTACACCCATTCGCCCTTTGAGGCTTCAAAGGTTTAGTCATGAACAGAGAAAATTAGAGGCTGCCACAGAAAAGCTCATAACCCTTTTAGGACACTCCGTAAATAATGCGGTTCTGGGGATAGAAGAGGTTGCCGTTGCCTTTTCAGGAGGCTTAGACAGCAGTCTTATAGCGCTGTTAGCCCATAAAGCCGGAGCGAAGGTGCACCTAATACACGTCAGCCTTAAGGGTAAGAGTGAAACATTAAAGGCTGAGGAGGCAGCAGCTGCCCTTGGAATACCACTTCACACATATCTATACGAGGAGGAGAATGTGGAAAAAGCCATTCCGAAAGTTTTATGGGCTGTTGAAGATCCAGACCCTTTAAAGACATGTATTGCCATACCGATTTTTTGGGCAGCTGAAAAATCCAGGGAACTTGGTTTCAAAGTTATGCTAACAGGAATGGGTGCAGACGAGCTTTTCGGAGGATATAAGCGCTACTTTGAGGCCTACATTCACCACGGAGAGGAAAAAGTTCAGAATATGCTGTGCAGAGACGTTTTAGAAATGTATCAGGCTAACTTTGAAAGGGATGTGAAAATCTGCAACTTCCAAAATGTGGAGCTTCGCTTGCCTTTCGCATCCCGCCAGCTTGTGGAGTTCAGCCTAAGCCTGCCATTAAGCTGTAAAATAGCTTCGCCTGAAGACCCTTTAAGGAAGATTATCCTTAGAAGGGCTGCAGAAAAAATGGGGCTTTCAACCCATATAGCGTATAGAATTAAAAGGGCTATACAGTATTCAACTGGAGTAAGCTTTGCTGTGAAAAAATTGGCTAAAAAGAAGGGGATGTCCGTCAGGGATTATTTGCGGCTGGTTTTCAATGAAGTTTTTAAAAAAGTTTTGAAAGACGTCTAGACCCCTAAGAGAATAGGGGATGGGAATGTTTATTCGATTACTTGTATGGCTGCCTCCGGACATTGGGCCTCGCATGCTCTGCAAACTAGGCATTCTTCAACCTTAACTGGAACGGACTTTCCATCCTTCAATTCATATACGCCTACAGGACATGTGTCCACACACGTTCCACATCCCGAACACTTGTGGTTATCGATTATTATTTTTACCATTAGGTTTCCTCCCTCAACTAGAATTTCTCAAGTTTAAAGTGTAGGATAAAAGTCTTTGGGTTGTTCAGCGGAGTTCTTCACGTAGTCTTATTAGGGTTCCGTTAATTGTTGTTTCAGCCTTATCCCTTCTGCTTTCATAGTTTGAGAGGAGTTTTCGGTAGGCTTCAAGGGTGAGTTCTCCTCTGCGGTGGCGCACCTCAATGCTTTTAATGTCTGATTCAACCTCCTCAATTTCGGTTTCTGCGACTTCAAGCTGACGCATCAAGTCTGCGTAGCGGCCTCCAGCAGATCTAATCTTAAGCTTTAAATCGGCAAGCCTCCTTGACAAAGCCTCTAACCGTATTTCCAGAGTTTTCCTCTGCACCTTATACTTTCTCCTTGGAATTCTTCCACGGCTCACAGCGGTTTCAAGGGACTTTATCTCTAACAATATTTTCCTTTTCTCGTCATATGCATCTACAAAAGACTTTATCATCTCCGGTTCAACTGTGACGGCGGTTACGGGCAAAGCAGCTGGAGCTGCTGGAAGCTTAGGTCTCTTCCAGAAAGCTGCAACTGTGCATCCAACCATGGCTAAAGCCCAAACCCATAGGGTTGGACGGAAAGAAAGCCAAAGAGGGTTATATGAATATTTAATTTCAACTGGAAAGCTTTCTAAAAATGATGCCCCCTCAATGTTTATTTTCACCCTTTCCTGAAAGACTCCTCTCTCAACATTGTAAGAGGTGTCTGGAGAAGTTTTGGCGCCTTCCGGTAAAACAAAAGTTAAACATGCCTTTTCAATGTAGTAGTTTACGTTTTTAAAAGCGTTTATGCTTAATTCTTCATTGGTTATGTTTGGAAGCTTATATCTAACAGTAACCATTGTTGAGCCTTGGCTTTCTACGGGAATGTTCAGGGTTATTTTTATGCCGTTTGTTTCAGCTTGTGCAACGGTGTGGGTGAGTTTCCTCCCAAACTCGTCTTCCACCCGCAAAACCGAAGCGTTAGGCGGCAGATTAACCATAACGCTGGCTACCTCTGTGGGACAAGGATTTTTTATGTGGTAACTGTCAGCTCCCTCAACCTCGCCGTTGCCTCCAACTCTGATTTCACGCCTTAACTCTTTGAAAAGAAGCATTTGTATATCATCTCCGGTTAATTTGAAGGTTAAGTTTGCAGGTTGATAAGTGAAAGCCTGCAGGTTCATCTGAGAATAATTAAGGGGGCTTCCGGCAACATGCACTGCAGCTTTAGGCAGCACAACCGAAACCGTGCATTGATCCGCATTTGTTGTGAAGCTTGGGTATGCTGGAAAGCTCAGAGTGTAAATGGTTGTGTTTTCAACGTCCTGTTGGAGGAGGCTGTTTGAGAGGATAAACAGGACGGATAAGGTGAAGTTTTCGGCTTTTCGGGGAAGCTTAAGGATTTTAACTCCATAGAAGCCCACATGGCTGTTGAGGGAAACATCTGTGGTTAAATCATATTTTTGATCTGGATCTGAAGGACTGTATGCTGTGCAGCGGAGTATATGCGAGCCGTATTGGTAGGGAAACCCAATTAGAAAACCGTTAGCCGTGTCTCCTGAAATTTTTACCGTGTCGTTTATGAGGATGTAGCCGTTGTAAAATAGTTTCACTGTATGGTTAACTGAGTGGATGGTGTAACCGGGTTCAGAAGCCTCTGCATTCCCAATAAGTAGGGGTGTTAAGCAAAGAATTAAGGTTAATGTTATTAACACGGTGAAGGTTAAGGCTTTTTCCCTCAATAGTTTTCCTCCAGCCTACCTATGAAATCTTGCTTTCTTAATATTTAAGGACCTACTTATTTACTTTTAATAATTCATTCCTTAACATACCATTAACCTTGCATTTCTAGGCGCTTTACAAGCTTAAAAAGGAAGACTTTTCTCCAATTTCCATGGGCGTCAGGCTGAGAATCCTTCCCAAATGATTCTACGTTGTATTTTCCCAGAAAACCATATCTTCCAGGGCCCTTCTTTTCAAAGACGTAAACAGGGTATTTCTCCTCCATTTGCCTTTTAAGGGCAAGGTTTCCCCTAAGCATTTTCTGATCTCCAATTCTTCCCTCACCAGTGTAGTAAAGGCATGGGCCTTCCACCCTGTCTAAGTATGGATTTTGAACATGCTCTTCAGGTTTTTTATGTAAAGAAGTTATTAAAACGACGTGTTTTATTCCAGTTTTTAGACTGCCACTGTATCTTATTCCCCTACGGGCGGATACGCTGAAAAACCTTGAAATCTCACGGTTGGTTAAAACCTGCCCATTTTTCAGCTTCACTCCGAAGGCCCCACTAACAGTTTATCAAACAATAAATATTCATTTAGGCTTGTTAAATCTCTAATTGTGTTAGGGGTTTTAATTTGCCATATGATCCTGTTAAGAGGCACATGGCCGTAGAAAAAATTGTAACAAGGACAGGTAAAGATGGGCAGGAGAAAAAGTACTATCGCATCAGGCCAGCCAGATGGTATGGGGGAATTGTCACAGCTGACTGTGTAGGATGCGGGTTGCTTTGCCATTTTTGCTGGGTTTCAGACAAAATTATGCATCAACCCCACAGTTTTGGAAAGTTTTATTCCTCAGCTAAAATTGCGGAAAGCATGGTTCACCTTGCGAAAAACCGTGGTTTGGATCTGCTTAGGGTTAGCGGAGGGGAGCCAACAATTGGAAAAAAACATCTGCTGGGGCTTCTGGAAAACCTTAAAGGCATGGGTTACCGCTTCATCCTTGAAACTAACGGTATATTAATAGCATGTGATGAAAAGTACGCTGAAAGCCTAGCCCGCTATGACTACGTCCACGTGAGGGTTTCTTTGAAAGGATGCAACGAGGCGGAGTTCGCCATGCTTACCGGCGCCATTCCTGAGGGCTTCCGTTTACAGCTTAAAGCACTTAAAAACTTGGTTGATGCAGGTGTAAGCTGCCACCCTTCTGTTATGGCTTCTTTTTCAACAAAGAAAAGCCTAAACGCTCTTGCAAGAAGGGTTTCTGAAATTAGCCAAAGCCTAGCTGAAGAAATTGAGGTGGAAGAGTTAATACTTTATCCTCATGTTGCCAGGAGACTAGAAGTTCAGGGACTAAAATATTATAGGGCCTATACCCCTAATAAAGTGCCTCCTGAACAGGTTTAAATGGTGAAATGTCTAAAATTTCTAAAATAGTCCGGCACGTTTAAGGTAGTAGTTATCCTCCTTTTTAGATCCGAAGCTTCTAACGCCCTTCTCTTTAAGCTGTTTTCTAAGCTTTTCTGCGTATTCCTCTTCTATTTCACCCCTCTTCTCCATGAATGCTATTATTTCCTCTGCCTGCTCCTCCGTGTCGCATCTGCGGATAAAGTCAATAACGTCTGGGTTATAGTTGACGAACATCCCTGAAGATGATGCTTTTTCTCCATCCTCTTTTTCAGTTCGCAGGGCGTTTAGGGAAACTCTGCTTTCCTCTAGATCCATTTCCCTTGCTAGGTTTGGGAAAAGCTTTTTGAAGGTTTCCTTGTCTAACTCCAATTTTTTCCTTCCCTAACGCTATAGCTTTTATGGCTGATCGCTTATTTAAGCGTCTTGAAAGCTATGAGGGTGTAAACCTTTTCGAAGGATTTTCAGCGAGGAGGTTTTCCAGCTCCTCAACGTCTAAACCTTTTATCATATCTCCGAAGATTTCGCAGCGTTCTTTTAGGCTTTCTTCTTCAGGGCTTCGCACCGTTATCTCGGCTTTCTCTTTTATAGGCAACTCTAAAATTATGTGGAAGGCTTCTTTTTTCCCGCCTTTCTTTGTAACTTTGTCCCATTTACTTTCCAAGATTTTTAGACTTTTCGCTCTTAAAATTTTCAGGATGTCTTCAGGCTGACTGTGCTTAACTGTTATGTCTATGTCACTTTCACGGTGTATTGTGCCCCTCCACACGCTTCCCACAAGCTTAGGGTTGAATTTTTCCAGAATTTTCATCAGTTTTAGGGCTTCATGTCTCATTTTTATGAGGCGTTGGAGACGTTCCGAACCCTCGTTTTCTTCAGCTATGCGATCCAGCTCCATGGCCACTTCAAGGTTTGAGGGAAGGAAATGGACGCCTAAATTTTTGGCAGCCCTAAGCTTCGCCTGCTTATACTCTTTCTCAACTCCATAATATATTAATGAGGCTGCCTCCCTTGCAACCTTTTTTCTAATGTGAAGGGTTGCTGAAGAGTTCAATTTTTCACCATTTTAGGCAATTATAAATTGAAATATGGATGAACAGCTAACGTTTAACGACTTTTTCATAAAGCTCAACTGTTTTATGCGCTATTCGGTCCCATGTGAAATCGTTTAGAACCCTTCTCCTTCCATTTTTCCCAAGCCACTTCCTTTTTTCAGGGTTTTCCAAGGCGCTTACAACGCCCCAAGCTATGTCAGCAGGGTTGGAGGGGTTTATGTGGAAGCCACACTGCTCTTCTCCGCATGGCACAACAACCTCCCGCATTCCGCTAACTCCAGCTGCGCCTACAACCACTGGTTTTTCCATGCTCATTGCCTCTAAGGCAACTATTCCGAAGGGTTCATAGAGGCTTGGGAAGACAGCCACGTCGCATGCTGCATAGTGCTGTATACGCTCCTCCTCTGTGATGAATTCAAAGTTGAACTTTACACATTCTTGAAGTCTCATGGTTCTAACAAGGTTGACAAGATATTCCTGTAGTTCGCCTACGCCTACTATTACAAGCTTAGCGTTTGGTATTTTCTGAAGGATGTGGGGCATAGCCATTATAAGCTTGTCAACGCCTTTAACGCCTACAAGCCTTCCCAGGAAGAGAATCATGGGTTCTTCAGGTTTTATGCCGTAGTATGCTCTGACTTTAGCAGTTTGTTCAGCGTTGATGTTTTCCGGATTATATTTCTGAGGGTCAACTCCGTTGTGGCAAACTTCTATTTTTTCCTGTGGGAAGCCAAGTTTTATAAGCTCATCTTTCATGGCATACGAGACTGTTACAACCATGTCAGCTACTCTTCCGCCTCTAAGCTCAATGTTGCTTACAACTTCAGATCCGTTGCCAAGGGTTCTTCCCTTCTCAGTTGAGTGTACATGGAAAACCAGGGGTAAGCCTGTTTCCTTCTTTATGGTTATTCCAGCGATAACTGAAAGCCAGTCATGGGCCACAACTAAGTCAAACTTAAAGTTCTCTTTACCAATAAGCTCGTTAACAAGCTTAGAGGCGCTTAAATAATTGTAAACCAGAATTTTTGAGAAAAGCTGAATTCCCCTACCCCATTTTCTAACGTCCTCAGCCACAACGTCTGGAAGAGAATCTGAAATGTCAATGTGAATTGGACGGTGAATTTCTATGCCGCGCCAAATCTCCCTTGTAGGAAGACTTCCCTCATCATCGTTCATGGTGAACACTGTTACGTCATGATCCATTAAAACAAACTTACGGGTAATCTCAGCTGCATAAGTCCCCAAACCGCCCACAATCTTAGGCGGATACTCATAAACAAGCACAGCCATTTTCAAAGTTTAACCTCACTTTACATATAGATTTACATCCAACTTTATCCACTTAATTTGAAGGAACCACATATTCTTTTTACATACATGTTTAAAGCCAACCAGACGGGCTCTTTAATTATCCGAGTATTTGTTGTTGAAAATGGAATTCGCTGTTCCCCTCTTTAAACATTACCCTTTCAGTTGAACATAGACCACGGAGGATTCCAAAATTTCCCTCTCAAAAACCCCGACAATAAAGGCCACTTAGTTTGGTGGAGATATCTCAAACTATCTGAAGAGCCAAGTTGCGGAGTTTTACGCGGTTAAGTTTTAAGCTTTCAAGTTTAGAAGAATAAGGCTGTTTATAATAGGTTAAATTTTGATTATTTCACCTATTTTAGAATAAGATATGCTTTTCTCAAAATAAGGTATTTTAAATTTTAATCTACATTTACGTCTCATATTTCTATTCTGAAAATTTTAGGGGTAATCTAAGTTTTCAAGTTTTCCAGCCATGTGAGCATTTTGCAACTGCGTTTTGGAAAAATAAGTGGCTAGGCTTTACCAGATTTCTATTTCGTTTATTCTTTCTTAAGCCACTCGCTTATTTGCTGATCTAGCCTTTTAGCCTTTCTTCTGTTTATGGGCCTTTTTAGGGGGTAGCCTCCAATGTTCTGGTAGGCTTTTAAGGCTAGCTCGTCTGCTTCTCCTTTCTCTGCTTCCCGCCAGTTTGGATTGTGTTTGAAGCGTGATGGTTGTGTCCATTCTGGTGAAAAGCTGTCAAGTTCGTTTGGCTTCATGCATATGCAGACGGCGTTTAACGTGCGGTGTAGGCTTAGGGGCACTGTGAAAACTCTTCCAGGATCCATTCTGTTTTCTATAACGGTGTTTTCCATTTTTAGAGTGTCGGATTTTTCTGATGTAAATTTGAGTTTTACGTATTCTACGGTGGCGTACGCCAAGTCTAATGGATGGGCCTTACATAGGGAGTTTTCTGAGAAGGCTTCTTCACTTATGTGGATGTGGCATCCGTTTCCAGACCATTTTGCGTAAACTGATTTTTGCACACCCTCTTTTTCTATGATGGAAATAAGTTGTCTTGTTACGGCTATGGTTTCCCTCCAGTTTGAAAATTCTCCGTCAACATCCCATGTTGGAGTGCACAGATGAACGTTTGATAAGGCGTAAACGTCTTCTCTGCTTTTTATTTTATGGTATTTGTTGGCAGTGGCATATATGGATCTAACGTTTCCCAGCCCCTTGAAAAGTATGGAGAAATCTTTTAAGGCTTCAAGTGTAATGGGTTTACCTTTAAAATATCTTCTAAAAATTAAATTGCCTCCAGCATCTGTGCAGTGTACAGCAACCCATCTATCCCTGCAAAAGTCTAAGATTTCTCTTTGAACGTCAAGCCTTTTATAATGTTCTTCAGCTATGCCCTGGAAGCTCGACATCTCTTCTCTCAGCCGACCTCTGGATTTTCTCCGTAACCTTTCTAGGCAGTGCCAAGTCCTCCCTTCTCTCCTCAACTGGCCCGAGGATTAGAAGGCCTTTTCCATGCTCTATGGCTATTTCATGCATTTGAAGGCTGTGGGGTGTCTGCCTCATTTTCTCGACAAGAATATACCTTCTTAAAACTCCATTTCTAACGAAGCGTCTAAACCTTATTATTCCATCTGCTATGTGTTCGACTCCCCAGCCGAAAGCCTCAGAGGTTGTTATGGCATACTGTGAAGTGGCTAAAATGGTGAAGTCCCATTTTGAAAGAACCTTCTTAACGAAGTAGGAGTGCCTACGAGCCATGGCTGGCTTGTCAAGCCAGAAGGCTGAAAGGGAATCTATTACAAGGCGAGCTCTTCCATAACCCAAAGCCTTTTTTGCCTCAATAACCTTGCCGACGAGTTCTTCAACGTTAAGCGACTTTATAGTCCACTGGTCCTCTGTTCCCATAAGGGCGTCAATTATTACAAGTTTGCCATTTTTAAAAGCGCCTACAAAGTCGAAGCCGAACTGTCCAGCCTGGGTTGTTATAGAATCCCTGCTCTCCTCAGTTGTTACATAGATGCACTTATCCCCATCAGCCACGCCTTGAGCTATGAAATGTATGCATAAAATGGTCTTTCCAGTTCCAGGCTCGCCTGTGACAGCCACAGCGAACCCTCTTGGAATGCCCCCTGAAAGCATTCTGTCAAGCTCCTCCACCCCTGTTGAAAGCCTTTCAACGTTCAAACGCTAATCCTCATCCTGCTTATCCATCAGAATTGATGTTTACAGAGGAATAAAAAGTTAACATGAACCTTAGAGGCATTAGCTAAAAACTACTTGACAAATGGAAACTTGTAAGGTCTGCTTTATTTAATTGTATGGGGTCTATGGAGTCATGTTTTTAACTGTTGCCGACAACCATATGGCTTCAGCTTTGTTTAAAGGGGCTTAAACCTATCCTTTAGTTTTTGGAGAACCTGGGGCAGGGTTGTGTATTCCATGGCTTCAGCGCTGAGTCGGGATGGTTCAAACTCGCCCATGCGCCTAAGCATTGAGGCGTATTTAACGGCTTCACGCCTTGCAAGGCTGAAGGCCGGGTCATCGAATAAGTCTGCAATCATAGGCTTTCCATCATCTCCGCTTGCTATCCGCCCCTCTGAAACCTGGAAGCCTAAAGCCACTATTCTAGGGGGTCCGTCGAAAACGGTGCATTTCGCATCTTTTAATCCTACAGGCATAAGTGGGCCCCAATGGCTTCCCCTCATCCACCCTGACACGAGGTAGCTGTGCATGAATGCTGCTAGGATCTCTCCAACAGCTGGAAGGCCGTGTTGTGCACGCACCATCATTACTGGGTCGTCCTTGCCCACGTATTTTCCAGCTATCAGGGAGAGGCGTGTCACGCTGCTTGAGGCGCATAATAGGTTGTCTCTGGCGCGCCATATTCTGGAAATGAGGTAGCGTTCCACAGTTCCTATTAGGGCGATTAGTTCATACATTTCTTCAGGACATTTCAACGTAACGGTTTTGCTTTCTTTAACGTCTATAACCTCAAATTTGAATCCTCCAGCCATGTTTGGGTCGATAACTAAGCCTGCTGTGTTCATTGGATCTGCAAAAATTCTGAAGAGGGGAAGGTTAAAGCTTCCAGCAGAGGTTTTATCAGCTGCAAACACTAGTATAGGGTCTGATTTTCTCTCTTCAATCTCCATTTCAGCCACTCCAGGTCCAAGCCCGCGTACTGTACCGCTGAAGGCGTTTTTCAAAAGGTCCTGTCCAGCGCCGTATAGTTTAAGCTGCAGGGCTTTGTCCGCGGCTTCGTGGAATATGTTCCAGGCAACCTTATGGATTTCAGGGTTTGACTCGCCCTTCTCATGAACCATTAAAAGTTCAAGATCGTCTCCAACGTTGAAGACGTAATGGCTGTTTATAATCCCCTTTTCCTCTGCCCTTTTCAGATTTTCTTCGGCAATGCTGATTAATGGTTTCGGAACCACATGGTGACCTGCAAGAGAGCCTACATCACATTTAATTAGGGAAATTGTGGTTTTTCTAGGCATAGCCCACCACTCTTAAACAAGCTTCGGTTTAGAGTTTACCCCCAAGCTTTTAAAAGATTTCCGGAAAAAATAGAAATTGGCAACATAAATAATACATGTGAAAGGCCTATGGACGAGTTCAAAGTAGTTTCAGTTAAAATTCCAGAAGAAGTCTACAGGGAAATGGCCCTAAGAATTCCTGAAGGCGAAAGAAGCACATTCATAAGAGATGCAATAATAGAAAAACTTGAGAAAACGCCTAAACCAGACAAAATTCAAGAGTTGGAAAAAAGAATGGAGAAAATGGAAGAGGAAATCTCCCAAATTAGAAGATATTTGGCAGATCTGGAAATTCTCACATATGAACGTGGAATAACAAACCCCCATGATTTCTGCAGAGACGAAGTAGATCAAAAAATAATGGACTACCTAATCCACTATAAAGGCGCAACAACACCTGAACTGGCAGAATACCTAAAAACAAACAGATGGCTAATCCTGAATAGGCTGAAAAGAATAGCGAAGAATTCCAGAAAACAGCTTGGAAAACAAATAATAGAATATTATCCAGGAGAAAAATCTGGAAAGAAAAAAGCATGGTGGATAAACGAAGAACTCATAGAACCCTAACGCCCACAGCAACAATTAATTTCAACCAAGCCCTCTTATTTTCCGGGCCCGTAGCCCAGTACGGATTAAGGCGCCGAACCAAAAAGGTGCGCAAGCCTCCGGACTAAAGTAGGGGGAAAGCCGGAGAACAGGGGTTCAAATCCCCTCGGGCCCGTCGTGAAATTTAGGCAAAAGAGATTTGTTTTAAATACTTGCTCTGCTAATTTATGTTGGTGTTTTGGTTAAGGGTTGCCCGTTGGAGTAATCTTCTCCGGGAGGATGTTGATTTAGGCGTTGGTGCGACAACTTGGCTAGGGCGAGTGCGGTGACGGCTGCTTATGGGGTTAAGGAGTTCCTTGTTGGATAAACTCTCATAGATATAAGCTCGTTTCCATCAGCGTCTAAGGCTGAGTAAACCTCTTTTCAGAGGCTATTTGAAGCTTACCCTAAGCTTAACAACCCACTTCCAAACAGCAGTCTTAGAAACCATACAGAACTCTACAGAACCCTAGCCGTCCTCCTAAGACTTGAAATCTAAAAGTACATGGTTAAACCAAGAGCCTTAAAGCCCAACGGAACTTATTCCTATCAAAAAGCCTCAGCCCCCCAACAAACCCCTAACACTAAACATAAATGAGAAACATAAAAACCTACATCTTAAGTTGCCACGTCCACCTCGGACCCGCTGAATTTTTACCGACGCCCCAATTCGCTTTACGAATAATACAGATATGCAGTCAATCTTGCTTTACTGAAGCCTTTAAAGTGTGGTTGTGTCTGTTTTAGATTTTAGAAGGTCTTAGGAAGAACTGGCGATTTTCTGTATTTTCAAAGGTTTTCTCAAAATTTTGGGTCTTAAATTAAAAGGGGAAAACGTTTGAAGCTGACCATGACATAATCAATGTGTTGAAAAAGGCGCCTGCCCAAATGTTTCCAGTTTTTCGGTGGATACACCATGAGATTGTGGTTGTGATTATGAATATGGGGACGATTAGCCAGAGAAACTCGACTATGAATCCAACGTAGCTGGGTAGAAGCCAAATATGGAAAAACACTGCTGGCACGTAGTTTAGGCCAATCATGGCTATGAAGGGTGCGATTTTGCCTAGAACCACCTCGACGCAGCTGAGGAGGTTAAATGGAAAATTTCTCCTCCTTCCTTCCTTGTCATAATTCTTGAATTCGTGTAGGTAGAGTCCTTCAACAAGAAAATAGACTAGAAAGAAGGGTGTAAATTCAAAGAAGGCTGTGAGGCGCCGTGTAGACACTGGCGCTCGGAATAAAGGGGTGACAATTCTCATGTTGATTTTTAAAAGCATTTCTATGAAGCTGACTACTGCAATCGTGAAAATAAATAGGGCTAATGCTGCAAGTATGCATTTTCCGTTAAAGGTTTTTAAGAGGGCTATTTTCAATCTTTGCATCCCTTTGTGAGGTTTTCCCAGAATAATGACAAGTACTGTTAGGCCTGTTAAACCAACAGAGAGAGTCCACCAAGCAATTGAAGCTCCAAAGACTAGAGGAGGAAACAACAGGGTTAATCCCATAAAAAACATCGGCAGAAGTAAAATCAGCTCAAGGATTCCCCAAACCCCGAACAGCTTCCAGCCTGGCAAAGTTGCATGTTCTATTTCAGCCGAATTTGTTTTCTTTTCCAGACCAACAGCTTGGGTGATATATGGAAAGGCTGTGAGGACTATTCCAAAAAATGAGATTAGGCTTCCCACTACTGCTGCTTCCCTTTGAATATATGTCTGGTTAAAGTTCGTCTCTTCGAATTGAAACTTGAATGAGTTTTTCATCCATTCTACAATTTCAGAAACAACAGTTGGATCGAGGGGCTCGAAAAGATGCGTAGTTGAAGGTGTAACCAACTTCCTAGCGTTTTGAGTTGAAAAATTGCCGTAAACAACCCCAGGAGTTACTCTTTGGTCAGTGCCGAAAACTGGCGGTAACTCTTCAGCTTCAATATTTGTCAAATTGAAAAGAACATCATATTTTCCAATAATGACCAGAAGATTCTTCGGGAAAGTTGTGTTTAAAACGCCGAAGTATGGGCCTTCAGCTATTCGGCCTAAGCCTCCTGCAATTAGAACAGCCGCCTTAATCTCTGGGTCAGATGCGAAGGCTGCGCGTATGGCTCCTCCGCCGAGGCTGTGTCCAACTAAACCTATTGCAGAGGCATTCACATATGGCTTTGATTTTAGATAACGCAACGCTGATAAAACTCCAAAGCTAGGGTCATTTACTCCTTCTCCAACCCTTCCATCTGAACCTCCATGTCCAATCAGATCTATACATAAGGCAACAAAACCATGCTTTGCAAGTTCAAGTCCAATTCCACTCATCATCTCTTTTGAACCTCCTATGCCATGCGCCAAAACAACGGCTGGAGAAAATCTACGTTTGAGATCATGACAAGGCCTATAAAGTAAACCGCTCAGCTTTACGCCACTTTCTGAAATTGAAACAACTTCCACCTGAAGTCTTCTAAAATCAGAGTCAAGCATATGCGAAGCCCAAATGCCTGAGACATAAATCAATGCCAGAATTGCTAGAGAAAGATAACGCTTTTCAGAATTTTTCAAATATCACGCCCAAAAATGTTATCGGCATAAAACTTTTAAAGTCTTCCGTGTTATGCGGGAAATTTAAAAATTAAGTCTTAAAAGTTTCCCTTTATCGTAAATTTTGAAAAATTCGCAATAAAACCGTCGAGTTATCCTGAAAGGCTAAACCTTTAGACGTAATAGGAGTTACAAAAGAAAATGGGGGAGTTTGGGTTTATCCTTGGATTCTTCCCTGGAGTTTGTTCACCCATTTGTTGTATTCTTTTGAGCTAAAAAGATCCTTGAGTTCTTTTTCCAAAGTTGGGGTGTTTTTAGGTTTAATCTCAACTATCCAGCCTTCGCCGTATGGGTCCTCATTTATGAGGTTTGGTTTATCCCTGAGTTTCTCGTTGACTTTCACTATTTTGCCTGTTACCGGCGCGTAGAGGTCGAACATGAACATCCATGTTTCAGCAACGCCGAAAGGTTCCATTTTGTTAACTTCCTTTCCAACGCCTTCTGTTATGACTTGGGCTATTCCCTTAAGGTGGCTTTGGGCATAGTCGGTTATTCCTACGCGTATGTTTCCTTCAGGGGTTATCTGTGCCCATGTGTGTTTAGGTGTGTATAGCATCTGTTCAGGTATGGCTAGGAGCTCTTGGCGTTTGGTTGTTGGGATTCCCTCCACACGCATGAGTTCTTCAAGGCGGAGTCTTATGGCTTCCGAAATGAACTCTGATATGCTTCGATAGCGGCCTGTTTTCATTGCCTTTTCAATTTCTTTTATCAGTTCTTGCCTTATGCTTACGGTTTTCCATTCTGACATTTTTCCATCAACCTCCTTTACATCTGAGTTATATATAACATAAATGGAGAATATATAGATAATGCATATATTCTATACAATAGTAAATATACATATATATTTAAAATTTAAACGCGGTTCAACGTTTATTTTTTTCCCTGCCGAAGCTGAGAAGGTTCCAGAAACGTTCATGAATGTAGTAAACAATGGTTTTCGTGATGATTTCGGAGATGCCAACAATGCCTCCTAAAGTCCAGTTCCTGCTAAATACAACTACGAGCAGAATTGTCGTTATGGTTGCAACAACCCTCCAAGATATAGCCTTAACCAAACTTCTAACTGGTTTCTCCAACATTGAAGCCTCTAGGTTATAAACTTGTTTGTGTAGCCTAATTAAGCCTTGCCTGTTTTCGTATAGAAACAGAAAAATATGGCTTATGACAAATCGATTACAGTAAATACTAATATAAACGGTGGAGGTTTTGGAAAGTAGAAAAGTTCAGAAAGTTGGTTACTCAACGCTTACGGTTTCGCTTCCAATTGAGTGGGCTAAGCAAAACAGAATCAACCCTGGAGACATAGTTTTCATGGTGCCTGAAAGGGATGGCACGTTGAAAATAATGCCAAGCCAATTTGCCCTAAAAGAAGAGGCGGAGGAATACATAATAAATGTGGATTCATGCGATGAAAAGGGCATGCTTGAGCGAATAATTGTTGGAAGCTACATTCTAGGAAGAGATGTTATTCGGGTGGCTTCTTCAACAAGGATAGAAAGAGCCCACAACGAGGAAGTTAGAAAAATAGTTCCAAAGCTTATAGGCCTTGGCATTTTGGAGGAAACGCCTAAAGGCATTCTTCTACAATGCTCCATAGACCCTGCAAAGTTTAAACTTGACATGTTAATGAGGCGGCTTTCTGTAATTGCCTCGACAATGCTGTCTGAGGCTGTTCAGGCATTCACAGAAAACAACCTTTCCCTAGCAAATGAGGCTGTAAGCCGCGAAGAGGAAGCTGACAAAATATACTACCTTGCAATTAGGCTGCTTTTATCTGCCCAAACGAAACCAGAAATTGCAGAGCAAATAGGCGCAACAGACATAACCTTCATCCCGGCCACCCGCCTAATACTCCAGTATTTAGAGCTGATAGCGGACTACTCTGAGGATATAGCCAAAAAAATTGGAGACTTCAAAACCTTCAGGGAAAAAGTGCCTGAAAACACAGTTCAGGAAATCTCCCACCTCAGTGACATAGCCCAAACCCTATTTCAGAAGGCGATTGACTGCATTTTTTCAGGAGACATCAAAGCTGCCAATGGAATTTTAGAAATGCACAAAGTCTTTGAAAACAGAATAGACAAGCTAATGCTGGAACTTCCTCAAATTCCATACTTGAGGGCAATTATTTCATGTTTAAACAACATTGCAGATTTAGGGGCATCAATAGCGGAGATAGCCATAAACAGGGCCTTAGAAAGGCCTAGCAAGGAGGTTGAAAAATTTATTCGCATAGTAAAACATGTAAGAACCCTCCCCCTAACCTCAAAAAGAAGCCCAAACCATAAAGAAGATAAAGAATTTTCCATCGGAAAGTAACATCATTACAAATGAGCTGTTGGCAACTCGAAAAGGAAGAACGCTGAACTTTAAACAAGTTCCAACAATTAAAATTTACCTTTTTCTTCTTACGCTTCCATCCACACCCACACACCCGTTATACCTATACTATTCACAGTCAGTCACATTCACACTCCCACCCCTGCAAAAACAACAACACTGATTATAGGTTGTTATGCATGTATTTCAACGGCTTTAGACTATAGGTATAGAAGTGTAGGGTTAGAAAGATTTAAGTTCTATTAAAATTTGATTGATATGAGAGTTTGTTGGTCAAAAGAGTTATTGTTGGCGTTGTTTGTATTGTCTTAGGTTTAATGCTGCTCTTATCAGGTTTGTTTGCCTATCGCTTTGTGAAAATGCCGAACACTGTTGAGTATAATGGTGTTCACATAAGCTATTATTTTATTGAGGAAGGAGCATATCGCGTTTTTGTAGAAGTCTTTGTGCCGAATAATAGAGTGGACTTGTTAAGGGATGGTAACTGCGTCGATATAGCTGTGGTTCGGTGGGCAAAAATAAAGGGATGGAATGTCAATCGCACTCAATTTTCCTTTGTTTACTTCCCTGTTTTCTTGTTCGGGGAATATGGCAGCAGAAGGCTTATAGGTACATATGCTGATGGCGGATACTATTTCGGAGCCACTATAGATTTTGATGACACAACCAGTTATAGAATTACCGGAGGCGATCTCATGGAGCTTGTAGAATGGGGAAGCCAAGGAGCCATTCGAATAGGGGAAATAAACATCGATTTCGATTTACCGACTACTGTAACAACGCCTCCGATTCCAGAATCATTCAGAGAATCTGAGAGCAAACTGTTCTCCGCAGACGAAGGCCCATTATTAAAGCATGCGGAAATAAACATCGAAGTTCCTGCAAAAACGGTAAAGGCTATGCGGAATCTCATCTGGGTCGGCGCAGCCTTAATAATTGTAGGTTTCGCTTTTCTCATTTTTAGACTGACTGTGAATGGCATAGGTATAACGGTGTGTGGGTGTGGGTGAAAAACCGGAAGAAGGAAATTTACCTTCTAATTTTATATTTTTTTGGATTCTTCTTGAACTCTTCTTCGCAGTGTTTTGAACACAAATAAACTGTCAGCCCTTCATGTTCAATTTTGCTGTAGGCTGTTTCAGGCTGGATTTTCATTCCGCAAACAGGATCGGTAACCAACCTTTTCTCTTCATCCAACAATTTCACCTCCACACCTTCATATTTTCTAAGGGTTTGGGCGTTAAAGGCCACTATGACAGTGCTTAAAGACATTATTATGGCTCCTATGGCAGGGTTCAGGAGCACGCTGCTGGCTGCCAGTGGCAGGGTGATGATGTTGTAGCCTGCAGCCCACCATAAGTTTTGAACCATCTTTGAATATGTTTTTTTAGAAAGTTCTATGAGTTTTGGGACGTCTCTAGGGTCATTTCTTATAAGGATTATATCTGCACTTTCTATTGCTACGTCTGTGCCGGCTCCTATGGCTATGCCTACATCGGCCGTGACCAGGGCTGGCGCGTCGTTTACACCGTCGCCTACCATTGCAACTTTATAGCCTTTTTCTTTTAAGAATGCTATTTTCTCTGCTTTTTTGTCTGGCAAAACTTGGGCGAAATATTCATCTATGCCTAGCTCTTCTGCAACCCATCTGGCGACATCTTCAGAATCTCCAGTGAGCATGTAAACTTTTAATCCCATCTCCTTCAACTTTTTAACAGCCTCAAAGGATTCATCTCTTATTTTGTCTGAGAGCGCTATGGCTCCGGCAAGTTTTCCGTCGGTAACTGTGAAAACTACTGTTTTTCCCTGCTCCTGTAACTTCCTTATTTCTTCATTTTTTAAGGATATTTTCATGTCGTTGAGAAGATTTATGCTTCCAACGTAGACTTCGTTTTTGCCAACTTTTCCATAAACGCCCTTTCCAGGCAATGCCTTAAACTCTTTGGTTCTGGGAATTTTTACGCCTTTTTCCCTTGCATATTCCACTATGGCTTTGGCTATTATGTGCTCTGAGTTAAGTTCAACGCTTGAAGTCAACTTTAAAAGTTCATTTTTCGGGATGAAGGCAACTACGTCGCTGACGCCGAACCTTCCAGAAGTTAAAGTTCCAGTTTTGTCGAAAACCACAGCCTCTAAATCTTTCACCATTTCAAATGCTTTTCTTTCACGGATCAATATTCCGTTTTTTGCAGTTATCGAAGTTGAAATTGCAACAACCAATGGAATTGCCAAGCCGAGGGCGTGGGGACAGGCAACGACTAGAACAGTAACTGTTCTTTCAAGGGCTATGCTGCCGAATCCCATGATAGACCAAACAATATAAGTTATTATTGCAACTCCGAGGGCGGCGTAGAAAAGAAGGGCGGCAGCCCTGTTGGCCAAATCCTGGGTTCGCCACCTGCTTTCTTGAGCTAGCCTAACAAGGTTTATCACTTGGGAGAGGTATGTTTCCTCTCCTGTTTTTTCTATTCTAACTTTTAGGGCGCCATCCCCGTTTATTGCCCCTCCAATTACCTTGACGCCTGCACCCTTCCAGACTGGTTTGGATTCGCCTGTTAACAATGCCTCATTCACAAGGGATTCGCCTTCAATAACAATGCCGTCTGAGGGTATTTTCTCGCCTGGACGAACAAGAACTGTGTCTCCAACCCTTAACTCTGAAACTGAAACATCTTCGATCTCGCCGTTTCTGAAGCGGTGGGCTGTTGTAGGCATTATCCTTACAAGTTCTTCCAGAGCCATTGAGGCTCCCATAACGCTTTTAGCTTCTATCCAGTGGCCTAGAAGCATAACGTCTATTAGGGTGGCAAGCTCCCAGAAAAAGTCCATTCCCAGCTGGAGGAAAACGTTTGCTGCAGAGTAGAGAAAGGCTACTGTTATGGCTGTTCCAATAAGCGTCATCATTCCAGGCTTTCTAACTCTTATTTCGTCTCTTAAGCCCTTTGTAAAGGGCAGCCCGCAGTAGACATAAACAATTGCAGAGAGAACAAGCAGAATTTCTTTTCTAAACGGTATTCGAAACACCTGGAGGATTGGAAACCATGTTTGAACCATCTCTGAAAGAAGAAGAATCGGCACTGTGAGCACAAGCGAAATCCAAAACTTACTTTTGAATTCTTGAATGTGGTGAGCATGATGCTGATGGTGCATTTCCCCACCTAGTTAATAATTGTAAATGCGCCGTACAATATAAATTGGAATTAATCTGGCTCTGTATGAACTGTTATTGTTGATTCTTTGAAGTGTTTTTTAACGTTCCTCTCTATTTGTGAAGCTATTTTATGAGCTTCTTCTATTGAAATTTGCTTTGAGAAGGTGCAGTCTATGCTTATGTAGCGTCTTTTTTCTGCCACATACGTCACTATTCTTTTGCATCTTAAAGCTTGTGGAAACTTTTCCATGGTTTTTTGGATTACTTGCCTAATTTTCTCCTCGTTAAACTCTGAAGTTTTTCCCGTTTTAGCATCGAATGGTTCTATGTGAACTGTTACATTTTCCACATCGTTTATTTTTTCGTTTATTTTGTTTTCAATTCTCTCAGTTATTTCATGAGCTTGTTGAACTGAAAGTTCAGGGTTAACCCTTACATGTAATGTTATGTAAAGCTTCCCATCAGTGTAAACTGCCCTTACGTTATGTGCCTCTTTAACGCCTTCAACTTCTGATGCTATTTCCTTTATCAGACTCTCTGTTTTAATTCTCTCCCTTAATGGTTCAACATGGATTGTTGTTTCTGTCTCTCCTAGAGCAGCCTTTACACTTTCTTCAATTTTTGACGCCAATGCATGTGCCTCTTCAAGGCTTGTGTCCTCTGGAACTTTCACAGTGGCTTCAATGAAGGTTTTTGCCCCTGCTTTTCTCACCTTTAATCTTCCACATTCGCATACGCCGCTTACGCTTAAAATTTCCCTGCGAACCTTCTCCAATATATCTTTTGAAATGGCGTCGCTGAGCTCCATTCCGCTGCTCCAAATAGCTTTCAAGCTTAGACAAATCAGCAGAGCGCTTAAGAATATTGAGGCTAGGACGTCTCCATAATAGATTCCTATGGTTGAAAGTCCAAATCCAAGAAGCGCTATTATGGTTGAGGCTAAATCTGAGAGTGCATGGTAAAATCCAACATTCAAAGTTGAACTTTCCATCCGGTTAACCCTTGAGAAGGTTCCAACTCTTAAGAAGTCTATAAAAAATGTGTAGCCAATTGCAAAGAAGCCAGCAAGCTCAAATTCTTGGTTTAAATAGGGTTGGCTTCTAAAAACCCTTTGAACCGCTTCAAACATTATCCATAAAGCTGTTCCAACTAGAAGTATGCCGCCAACAAGACCGCCTAAAGATTCGAACTTTTCATGTCCATAAGTGTGCTCAGAGTCTGGAGGTTTAATCGCCTCACGCGTTGCAATGAAAAGTCCAAATGTTGTCAACATATCAAGCGACGCGTGAAGCCCATCGCTTAAAATTGCCAAACTAGAAACAGCTAAGCCCAAAATTAACTCCAAAAAAGCAGCTGATGATATGGCGAAAGTTGAAATTTTAAGAACCCTAAGCTTACGTCCTTCTTCCAAAGAGCTCCGCATTACTATTCGTTTAAATCGCATGAATCCGTAAATTTAAGGGTTATGCGTTATAGCTGCACTTTTATTTATACCTAATCTTCATATCTTTTGAATTTTGAATCATAAAATCTCAAAGGTTTAGGCATTTTTAGACTCGGGAAAATTGTAAGTACAGCTTATAAAAAGTAGCCTCTTCTAAAACTTAAGAACGCCTTAAAGCCTTTGGTTAACGATCAGACAATCCTAACGCGCATGAAACCTTGTAGGGTTAGGCTTTGAAACACTTTAACGCCGTGAATAAATCTATGTCTACGGTAAAAGATAGCTGGTTGGAGAATAAATTTATAGGTTAAAGGAAACGTTTATATTGGGTGAGTCGCCTTCAGATTTACTTGGCGATTAGGAGCTGCCCGCAATTTACAGGCGGCGGCCCAGCCTAAACCGTCAAGGCGTAACATCGCCTGAAAGGGATGAAAATGGCTGGCCTCCACTTGCGGGCACAAGAATGTGGACCTGACGTTTGAATGTTAGGTCTGAATTGGGCTTTGGCAATGTGGTATTCCTCCAAATCCAGTCGGCTTTGCGGTCGTAAGCCGATAAGCGTCTCTGGCAGGAGATACAACTCCGGTTGATCCTGCCGGACCCCACTGCTATCGGGATGGGACTAAGACATGCTAGTCGTGCGCCTCCAAGCCATGGTGGAGGCGCGGCGCACAGCTCAGTAACACGTGGCTAACCTACCCTTGGGACGGGGACAACTCCGGGAAACTGGAGCTAATCCCCGATAGGTGAGGACTCCTGGAATGGGTCTTCGCCGAAAAGACGCCTAAACCATGCTTTTAGGCGCCGCCCAAGGATGGGGCCGCGGCCGATCAGGTTGTTGGTGAGGTAACGGCTCACCAAGCCTATAACCGGTACGGGCCGTGGGAGCGGTAGCCCGGAGATGGACACTGAGACAAGGGTCCAGGCCCTACGGGGCGCAGCAGTCGCGAAACCTCCGCAATACACGAAAGTGTGA
>JBBITX010000010.1:0-27125 GCA_037440545.1 Candidatus Bathyarchaeota archaeon | reverse complement strand
GCAAAAATCCAGAGAATTTTAAGTGAATTGCTGGACTTCAGCGATGTCCTTCAGGATTATGGAGTTGAAAAAGACATTTTTTTCGATTTCTCCTTGGCTAGGGGAATAGGATATTATACAGGAATTGTGTTTGAAGCCTCAATTCCAAGCATTGGGGTCCCGATAGGAGGAGGAGGACGCTATGACAATTTGTTAGAGAAGTTCAACGGGGTTAGGCTTCCAGCAACAGGGTTTGCAATAGAAGTTGAAAAGTGCCAAAAGGCATTAGAAAATCAGAAGCCTGAAGCCCCAGAGAAAAAAGAGTTAAAAGTTCTCATTAAAGCAAAATCTAGAAGTGCCGGAATCGAAGTCTCAAAGCTTCTTCGCAACTGTAATGTACCGTGCCTCCTAAATTTTGATGAACCAAAATCAGGAGAAATGGCCGAATACGCTGAACAGCTTGAAGTCAGCCACGTAATTTTTGCAAACTCTTTACCTGAAGAAACCGTGGAAATTTATGATGTAAAGCGTGGCTTGACTGAAAAAATGAAGCTGTCGGACTTCATCAGGAAATTGGAGGGCGATAATGAAAAGGAAAATTCGTATCGCTCTACCCAGTAAGGGCCGCATTCACAACCCATCTCTCGAAATAGCGGAGAAAATTGGGCTCCCTTCGACTGATGGAAGGCGGTCTTATTTTATGGAGGATATAGAAGGCTATTTTGAGTTTGTATTCGCCAGACCTTTCGACATACCCTTATATGTACATTATGGCGCTGCTGATATGGGAATCACAGGCTATGACGTTATAGTGGAAAGAGAGGTTGACGTATATGAGTTGTTGGATTTAGGTTTTGGAAGATGTAGCCTAGTTGTTGCCGTTCCACAAGAATTTAAAATAGATTCCATAAAAAATTTTTCAGGGACACCTAGAGTTGCAACAGAGTATCCGAATATTGCTAGAAAATATTTTGAAAGTTTAGGGAAGACCGTAGAAATATTGACGGTGGATGGAGCAGCTGAGCTTGCGCCCAGGCTTGGACTTGCCGAAATAATAGTTGACGTAACTGAATCTGGTAAAACATTAAGGGAAAACCGCCTAAAAGTTATAGATAAGATTTTTGATTCCACATGTAGGCTAATTTGCAACAGAATATCCTACAGAGTTTTTGAAAAAGAAATAGGCGAAGTTATTGAAAGGATAAGGAGAACATAATAGAATGAAAGTTTTGCCATCAAAAACGTTCGAAGAAAATTTCCTCCCTCAAATTCTGGGCAGATCTAAAATTCAAATTTCGAAAGTTTCCAGAAAAGTTGAGAAAATAATAAGGGACGTGAAAGAAAAAGGAGATCTAGCGCTTTTGTATTATACCAAGAAGTTTGATTGTTCAAACATGACAATAGAAAAATTAAGGGTTTCTGAGGAAGAAATTAAAGATGCCTATGAAAAATTGAGAGATGAAGAACTAAACGCGCTAAAGAAGGCTGCCGAAAACATAAGGGTTTTCCACCAAAATCAAATTAGACGAAAAAAGTGGTGTATTAAAATATGTGAAGGCGTTAAAGTTGGTCAAATAATTAGACCCTTATCCTCTGTAGGGATATATACCCCAGGCGGAAAAGCCGCCTATCCTTCCTCTGCTTTAATGTGCACGATACCAGCTAAGATAGCAGGGGTTAAAAGAATAGTCTTGTGCTCTCCTCCAAATGCAGATGGAAAAATTAATGCATCAGTTCTTGTGGCGGCAGACCTCGGCGGAGCTAACGAGATATACAGGGTTGGGGGGGCACATGCAGTTGCCGCACTTGCATATGGAACAGAAACAATTCTTAAAGTTGAGAAAATTGTAGGTCCGGGGAACATCTATGTGACTGCAGCGAAGCTTTTAGTGAGCATGGATGTTGCTGTGGATCTACCCGCAGGGCCCACAGAGCTACTTGTAATTGCAGATGAAAACGCTGATCCAGAAATTGTTGCATGCGACATAATAGCTCAAGCAGAACATGACTCAAAAGCCTTAACAATCCTATTAACACCCTCTCATAGGTTAGCCTATACCGTTGAGAAGGAGATAAAGAGGCAATTAATTAAACTTCCAAAAGTTAATGCAGCCCGAAAATCCGTTAGAACAAATTGTTTTATAGTAATTGTTGAAAGCCTTGAAAACGCCATATCATATGCCAACCTTATCGCACCCGAGCACTTGGAAATTCTAGTGGACAAGCCCGGGAGCATAATTGGAAAATTAAAAAATGCTGGAGCTGTTTTTTCAGGGCAGTATTCCGCTGTGGCCTTTGGAGATTATTCAGCAGGGATAAACCATGTTCTTCCAACATCTGGTTTTGCTAGGACGATTTCAGGCCTAAGCATTTGGAGTTTTCTAAAAACCATAAATTTTCTCGAGTGTAACGCGGAAGGCTATCAAAAACTAAGAGATGCAACGGTAACACTTGCTAAAATGGAAGGTTTCATGGCACATGTAGATTCAGTTATTAAGAGGGGAAGAAAATTATGAAAAATCAAAAGTCTAGGTGTGATGACGCCCTTACCTCACTACCATATGAAGATGATTACATATACTTCAAAAGTATAAGCCGTGGCTTGGTTAAAATGGACCTTAACGAAAACTTTTTGATTGAGGAAGATTTTATCAGATACCTTCTGGCTTCCGCTTGCAAAGATGTTGATCCTCGAATCTACCCTCCTCCCCGCGGAAAAATGGCTGTAAGCGCCATTGCAGAATTCTACGGACTTGACGAAGAAATGGTTGTTGTTGGAAGTGGAGTTGATGAACTTTTAGACTTGACATGTAAAAAGTTCGTGAAAAAGGGAACAAAGGCATTAATTGTGGAACCAACTTATTATATGTACTCTTTTTTTGTAAACTTATACGGAGGAAACAAAATTGATGTTCTGTTGAAACCCAACTTCGAGATTGACGTTGACAAAATTTTAAGCTTAAAGAATGACGCTTCTTTGCTTATCCTCTGCTCTCCTAATAATCCCACAGGCAACCAGTTTAAAGAAGACGATGTTAAGGCTTTGCTTGAGGAATTCAAGGGCTTGATTGTTATAGACGAAACTTACGTTGAATTCGCACGGTACTCAGTTCTACCAATGGTTAAAAAATTTGAAAATTTAATTGTTTTAAGAACTTTTTCTAAGGCTTTCGGCATGGCTGGAATGCGCGCCGGATTCACTGTTGCTAATCCTTCCATAACTAGATGTCTGAAGGATGTTATGCTGCCATTCAATGTGAACACCGTAACTCAGAAAATGATAGTTTTGGCTTTAAAAAACTATGCTTACTTCAAAGAAAGGGTCATCCAAATTATCAGTGAGAGGCAATGGCTGTTTGAAAAGTTAGGTCAAATTGAAGGTGTTAAGCCATACCCTTCAGATGCAAATTTCATCTTGATAAGAATAACAAAGGGTGAAAAATCTTCATCGAAGATAATGGAGCAGCTTCGAGGAAAAAATGTTTTGGTTCGAAATCGTGGAACATCGCCGCTTCTCGAGAACTGTATCCGTGTATCGGTGGGAACGCGTAAAATGAATGAGATATTTCTTAAAAGGTTAAAGGAGGCTTTGTAAAAACGTTAAGGCCTAATAGAGAGGCAAAGTTAGAGAGGAAAACCGCAGAATCCCAAGTTACAATTTATATAAATTTAGATGGAAAAGGAGAAGCGAAAGTGGAGACTGGAATAAAATTCCTTGACCACATAATCGCAACTTTAGCTAAACACGCTCTAATCGACTTAAATTTGAAGGCTGAGGGAGACTTGAAACATCATACGTGTGAAGATGTGGCGTTGGCGTTGGGTGAAGCTTTCAACACTGCCTTACAAGACAGAAGAGGTATTAGGAGGTTCGGCTTTGCCTATGTGCCTATGGACGATTCGCTGGCCAGGGCAGTTATTGACTTAGGCGGCCGACCCTACGTTTGCATCGAATTTTCTGCTGACCAGCATCAAATTGAAGACTTAAAGGTTGAAGACCTTAAACACTTCATCGCATCCTTCGCCCAAACTTCAAAGTCTAACATTCATTTATCAGTTATTTACGGAGAAAATTTACATCATAAAGTTGAGGCTGCAGCTAAAGCTCTTGCCCTAGCCCTTAAGGACGCTGTCAGCCTTGAACCGAGAAGAGAGGACAGTATTCCAAGCGTAAAGGGGGTTATTTGATGCTTAAGTTCGCCATAATCGATTATGGTGTGGGAAACATAAGAAACGTCAAAAGAGCATTCGAAATTCTAGGAGTTGACGCTGCAGTGATGGATGTTAAATGCATTGAGGAAATTCTACTGGCTGACGCCGTAATTTTTCCCGGGGTAGGTTCATTTTCTGAAGCTGTGAGAAACCTATCTGGCGTAGCTGAAAAGCTAAAGGAAACGATAAAAAGTGGAAAACCCGTATTAGGAATATGCCTCGGCCTCCAGATTCTTTTCACTTCAAGCGAGGAAGGGGGACTGAGTTACGGATTAGATTTAATTGAAGGAAAAGTCGTTAAAATTCATACGAATTTGAAGCTTCCTCACATCGGGTGGAACACCATAGAGTTGAAGAGGGAGAACCCGCTGGCAAAGGATATTCCAAATAATTCATTCATGTATTTCGCCCACACGTATGTCTCCCAACCCGTTAAAAATGAAGTTATTGTGGCTGAAACAGAGTACGGGCTAAGTTTTCCCTCAATAATTGCAGAGGACAACATCTTTGCAACGCAATTCCACCCTGAGAAGAGCGGGAAAAACGGGTTTAAAATTCTTGAAAATTTCGTTAACATCGTTAAGAGGTGAAGAAATGCTCGTTATACCTGCTGTTGACATAATGGACGGAAAGTGCGTACGACTGGTTGGAGGTGACCCTTCCAAATTGAAGCTTTACTATGAGAACCCATTAGATGCTGCTGAGAGATGGGTTGGAGAAGGAGCTGAGCTTATACACCTAATCGATTTAGATGCAGCGTTAGGAAGAGGTGAAAACACGGATATAATCTTGAAAATAGTTCGGAAGATTTCAGTGAAAGTGCAGCTTGGGGGCGGCTTAAGAACCTACGAAAAAGCTGAACAAATGCTGAAATCCGGAATATTCAGGGTAATCTTCGGTACAAATTTACTATTTAACAGTGAAGTAATTCAAGATACTGTTAAGAGATTTGGCTCTGAAAGAGTCTCTGTAGCTATGGACATAAAAAATGGCAAAATCATGTTCGAGGGGTGGAAAAGGTCCGCCAGTGTCGAATTAATCAGTCTAGCGAAATACGCCGAGGATAAACTAAAAGTTGGATCTATAATTTTAACATCTGTTAACAGAGACGGCGCCCTGAAAGGGCCCTCTATAAAATATGCTGAAAAAATTTTAAATAATGTTAAAATTCCAATAGTCGTGTCGGGAGGAATATCCAGCCTCTCAGACCTTAAAAAGTTGAAGGAAATGGGGATTTCTGCAGTCATAGTTGGAACGGCTCTATACGAGGGCAGATTTTCATTAAAAGATGCAGTTAAGGTGGCTAAAGGTGCTTGCTAAAAGAATAATTCCATGCTTAGATGTTAAAGATGGAAGAGTTGTCAAAGGGATTCAATTTAAAAAACTTAAAATTGAAGGAGAACCGGATGAATTTGCGTCATTTTATGAGAAGGAAGGAGCTGATGAAGTAGTGTTCCTTGACATAACAGCATCATTCGAAAAGAGAGAAACCCTCCTTGAGGTTGTAAGAAAAACGGCGGATAACCTATCAATACCATTCACTGTGGGAGGCGGGGTGCGTAGCTTAGAGGATATACATAAAATTCTCAGAGCTGGAGCTGACAAGGTTTCAATAAACACATCTGCTGTGAGAAATCCCATGCTTATAAAGCAAGCGGCAGAAGTCTTCGGAAGCCAATGCGTCGTTGTTGCAATCGACGCGAAGAGATCTTCTTACAAACTTTGGAATAAACCATTAATGTGGGAAGTTTATGTTGAAGGGGGAAGGATGCCAACAGGCATTGACGCCGTTTCATGGGCTAAAACTGTTGAAAGTTTAGGTGCAGGAGAAATACTGCTAACAAGTATGGATTATGATGGAACACAAGACGGATATGACATCCCCCTAACTAAAACTGTAAGCCAAGCTGTAAATATACCAGTCATTGCAAGTGGCGGAGCCGGACGCCCTGAACATATTTACGAAGTTTTAACTGAAGGCATGGCCGACGCTGCCCTTGCAGCCTCAATCTTTCACAGATTTCAATACTCAATTAAAAGCATAAAGAAGTATTTAGCTGAAAGAAGCGTTCCTGTAAGGCTGGTTTGAGGTGAAATTGGATGTTGAAATTAAGTAATGAGGAAGCTGAAATCTTTATAAGAAAAGTTGACTTTGGAAAAATGGACGGCCTAATTCCAGTTGTCGTTCAAGACGCATCAACTGAAAAAGTTCTTATGCAAGCCTTCATGAACACTGAAGCGTTAAAACTTACATTAACCACTGGGAAAATGCATTTCTGGAGTAGAAGCAAAAAAAGGATATGGATGAAAGGGGAAAGTTCTGAAAATTACTCCATAGTCCAGAACGTTATATTAGACTGTGACAATGATGCTTTACTCTTCAAGGTTCAGCAGTTAGGCATGTGCTGCCACACCGGCGCATCATCATGCTTCCACAATCCGATATTAAATGAGAAATGTGGGAAAACTGACGCTAGAATAATTGAAAAAATATTTGAAATTATTAAGGAACGCATAAATAATCCTAAAAAAGATTCTTACGTTTCAAAACTAACCTCTGAAGGAGAAGATGCAGTCCTTCAGAAAATTGGCGAAGAGGCGACGGAACTGATTTTAGCAGCTAAAAACCAAAACGAAAGAAACATAGTTCACGAAGCCACAGACGTCATATTTCACACAATGATTCTCTTAGGACAGCGAAACATCGAAGTTTCAGAAATCTTCAAAGAGCTTGAAAACCGACATATGCAAAAAACCAGAAAATAAACCATAGACATTCCGAATAGCTAATTCTGAAAATCTGGGCTGATAAAGGGAAATTCATATAAGATTTATCCACATTTATAAGGTGCCACCTAAAAAAGAGTATGTTTAACGTGGGTTGAAAACATGGACAATATAGCAGTCATAGGAGCAGGAGTTATTGGAGGAGCCATAGTTAAGACCTTATTAAAGAAGGGTTATAAAGGGAAAATCATCGCAACGAGAAGGGAGACAGATAAGCTTAAAGAACTTGAAAAGTTAGGGGCAATTATAACTTCAGATAATAAGGAAGCCGCAAAAGACGCTGACATAATCTTCATATGCGTTAAGCCGGGCGACGTTGGCAAGGTTTTAAGAGAAATAAGCAAAGAGGTGGAAGGAAAAATTGTAATTTCAACAGCCGCCACAATTCCATTAGAGTTTTACAGGAAGATTGTTCCAAAGGCTAAGTTTGTTAGAACCATGCCTAACATTGCTGTTCTTGTACAGGAGGCGTTTACAGCCTATTGCTGCGACAGCAACGTAACCCAAGAGGACAAAAGGAAAGTTGAAGGAATACTTGGCATGATGGGATTTTCACAAGAGGTCGATGAAAAAAATATGGATGCGGTAACAGCGCTCAGCGGAAGTGGGCCAGGTTATATATCCATAATCATTGAGGCCTTAATGTACGCAGGTTTAAGGGTCGGCCTACCCAGAGACCTTTCATTATATAGTTCAGCACAAACCGTACTCGGAACCGGAAAACTAATCTTAGAGACCCGGGAACACCCGGCAAAGATAAAGGATATGGTTACAACACCAGGCGGAACCACAATTGAAGCAATCTACGAGCTAGAGGGCAGCCAAATAAGACAAGCTTTAATGAAAGCTGTAACTGAGGCAACCAGAAAGTGTCAAGTAATTAGGGAAAAATTACTTAATCAAGATTCATAGCCTTTTAAGATTCATTTTTTAAGCCTCGATTTAAGAAATCAATTAGATTTTTAATTCCATCTGTATTGTGATGGAACCTCAACTTAATCGGAGTAACTGAAACCTTCCCTTCATTTATAATGGTATTGACATCGGTTCCTGTTTCATCTGTTAAATAGCTAAACATAGTCCATTGACTAATAATGTAGCCCCCTTTCCGCCTCGAGTAAAGATCTGTGAAGCCTTTATAAGACATGGTTGTCGCCTTAAAGGATAATGAACCTATTTTCTCAGGTACGTTAATGGAGATAATATCAACATCATTGGGCATGCCGTTCATAAGAACGTATTCTGCTGTCTTCCTTGCAATTTTTGCAGCTTTAACAAGATTTGCCCCATTCTCCTTCAAGAAATTGGAATCTCCCTCCATAAACCTCTCCATGCAATAAGAAATAGCTATTGCTGGCACTTTATGAATGGCAGCCTCAATTGCGGCCCCAAGAGTTCCAGAAGTGAAGAAATCGTCTATTCCAATGTTCGGCCCCAAATTTATTCCTGAAACAAGCAAATCAGGCTTCCTTTTCAAAATTTTATGAACAGCCACAAAGTAGGCGTCAGCGGGCGTCCCATCAACAGCGTAAACTCTTGAACCGTTAGATTTGCCAACTTTTTTTAGCCTTACTAGTCGCCCGCAACTCAAAGCCTTTCCAACGCCGCTTTTCTCCTCCTCTGGAGCAACGACAAAAACCTCACCTAAATCTTCAAGCTCTCTTTTCAAGGCTAATATTCCAGGAGAATAAATGCCGTCGTCATTCACAACAAGTATTACGCTCATGGCCTTTTATTTTTATTAGGCTCCTTTTTAAAGTTTTAAATTTTATCTGTTCTATCAATAATTCGAAGTTGATTTTGTCATAGGCATGAAAAACCAAAAGCGTATGATAAGGGTATGTACATATTAGTCTTCAAAATAGCTCAAAAGAGGCTATAACATCCTAAATAAGCAAAGGAATTAAAATCATTTTTAACCGATATTTTAACGCTCGCAAGCATTATTTTTAGCTTCTTACCTGTAATTCCCTCCTTAAAAAGGAGTGAAAAATTTAAAAGCTAGATCATGTGTGAAAAATGGGAGTTAAATTTAAAATCAAACATATGGACGGAAAATCTGTTGAACGATAGAACGCTAATAATGCTTCCCGGACCAACAAACATCCCTGAACGTGTACTACTTGCCATGATAAAGCCTATGATAAACCATAGAGGAATTGAATTTCATAGGCTTTACAATGAAATAGAGATGAACCTTAAGTATGCTTTCCAGACCGAGAACGATGTTTTTGTTTTAACAGCTTCTGGCACAGGCGGTGTCGAATGCGCTGTGAATAATCTAGTTAAACCCGGCGAAAAAGTCATAGTTCCAGTTTTCGGAGTGTTCAGCGAAAGGCTCTCTGAAAAAATAAGACGAAGGGGAGGTATCCCTGTGGAAATATTCGTTCCATGGGGAGAAGCTCCGAAAGCATTAGATATTAAAGAGGCAATTGAAAGAGAATCTGACGCCATAGCCGTATTCATCGTTTATAATGAAACTTCAACAGGAGTTATTGTTCGTGAGCTGCCTGAAATCGGAAGGGTAACAAAAGAAAACAATCTGCTCTTAATAGTTGACGCTGTATCGGTCTTAGGAGGAGATAGGCTTCCAGTCGATGAATGGAACATAGACGTTTGCATAACTGCAAGCCAGAAATGTTTAGCTTGCCCACCAGGTTTAGCCATGATCTCTGTAAGTCAAAATGCATGGGAAAAAATAGAGAATACAGAAAACAGACCTATGTACTTTGACTTATTGTCCATGAAGGATTTCGCGGCTAGGAAAGAAACTCCTTTTACACCATCAATCCCGCTTTTTTACGCCTTAAACGAATCATTAAAAATGGTTCGAGAAGAAGGATTGGAGAAAAGGTTTAAGAGACACGAGCTATGCGCCGAAGCCTTTTATGAAGCGGCGAAAGTTTACGGTGTAAATATCTTCCCTAAAGAAAGAGAGATGCGTTCTCACACAGTGATTGCAGTTGAAGTCCCTGAAAATATTGATGCAGGCAAAGTGCTCAACATAATGGAAGAAAAGTACAATGTCATTATTGCTGGCGGTATGGGTTTGCTTAAGGGCAAAATTTTTAGAATAGGATGCATGGGCATTATATCGCAAGCTGAAGTTCTAATAACTGTAAATGCTTTAGGGAACGCTTTAAAAGATGCAGGATACATCTTGGAAGCTGAGAGAGGAGTAGAGGCGGCTAGAGAAATATTTCTCTAAACAATTATTGATTTAGGTGCCGCTAGTACTCAGAGCATTCTCGGCATTTATAGTTGCATATTCTTTCAGGGCTTTTTTTAAGTATCTCAACTATTTTTGTTGCCACTGCCAGTGAAGCGTTTCTCTGGGCCTCTACAGTTTGGGCTCCTATGTGGGGAGTGCATACAACGTTGGGCAGTTTTATAAACGAGTAATCCTCGGGCGGTTCCTTTTCATAAACATCAACTGCTGCTCCTGCTATTTTCCCCGTTTTTAACGCTTCAAAAAGGGCTTTTTCATCAATTATGGATCCCCTTGAAGTGTTGACTATATAAGCGCCGTTTTTCATCTCCTGTATTTCTTTTTCGCCTATCAAATGATATGTTTGCTGTGTTAAGGGAACATGCAGCGTTATAATGTCGCTTATTTTTAGCAGGTCTTTCAAAGGCAACACTTTAGCGTCCAGATCTTTTAGTAGGCTTTCTGGAGGGCTGTTTAATTCACAAACGATTATTTTCATGCCTAAAGCCTTTGCGATTTTCGCAACTTTCTGGCCTATTCTTCCGAAACCTATTATGCCAACTGTTTTGCCCTGGAGCTCCCAACCTTCCATTTTGTCTTTAATCCATTTCCCCTCTTTCATCGCCCTATCAGCCTTTGATATATGCCTCGCTAGAGATATCATAAGTCCAATTGTAAGTTCAGCTACAGAGGTTGTTACAGATTCTGATGCGCAAACAACTTTTATCCCCTTTTTCTCAGCATACTCAACATCGATGTTGTCTACACCTGAACCTGCTCTGGCTATTATCTTGAGGTTTCTTCCAGCATCAATTATCTCCTTTGTGACTTTTGTTCTACTTCTAACGATTAACACTTGGTAATCAGATACTAGACTTTTAAGATCTTCATATGATATTTCAGGCTTTAATGCTACTTCAAATCCAGATCTTCGAAGGAGCTCTATTCCTTCCTTATCTATGAGATCGCATATCAGGACTTTCTGTTTTCCCTCTTTGACGAAGCGCTTTAACGCTTTGTTACCACGTCTTTCCTCAATGAAATCTTTGATTATGGGTAATGCTTCGTCTAGCCTTTCTGCGTAAAGATTTATTTTGGCATGTTTCTCAAGTATTGGAGCTGGGTTAAATCCTATACCAAGTCCAGCCTTACTCACCATACTTATGTCGTTTGCCCCGTCTCCTATCGCTATAACATTTTCCATTTCAACACCGTAAAGTTTTGCCAAGCGTTCCATATGCACGTCCTTATTCACGTCTACAGAGATTTCCACTCCGTTTAGCTTGCCGCTGTTAAACAAAAGCCTGTTAGCCACTGCAAAGTCAAGCCCCAATGTTTCCTTTATAGGGTTAACCGCTATGTCAAAACATCCCGTTATAATTCCAACTTTAATTTCGCCAAGTTTCCGCAAAGCATCTACAAATTCTTTGGCTCCATCGTACAGCTCAAGTTTTTTAGCAGCTTCTACGCATTTTTCATAGTCAACACCTTTAAGATGCTCCATCCGTAACTTCAAAGCTTCTCTCCAGTCTATTCGGCCTTCAATCCCATCTTTAGTCAGCTTTTCAACTTCGCTGTTTTTCCCAGCAAAAGTTGCGAGCAACTGGAGATATTCCCCTTTAACCAGTACGCCTTCAAAATCAAGAGCAACTAAGAACATGGCACCTGCCTCCGCAACTGACATAAAATAAGCTGGCAGAGAACTGGCAGAGAAAGGCTTCTTAACAGGATTGGCGGTGCATCACTTTACCAACCTTCACGACTCCAATTTCAATGCGTATCGAAAATAAAAATGTTTTGCTTACAGAACTTTTCTCCAAGGTGGAATTAAATTTTAAATTCATGCATTCATGCAAAGTGATTAAAAGGCATATTGCAATTTGAACGACATATTATGTGTCTTTTCACTTTTTAATCAAAACTTTTGCTTCGTGATGCGAAACGATTATAGGAAGAGAAAGTATTTTGGTATCAATTTACAACGAGTAATCTGAGATGGTGTAAGATGGAAGAGTTTGCGGATCTATTCCTAAAGCTTGCTGAAGCAAGTCAGAATCATGAACGTTATCGAGATGTGGAATGTATAAACCTTATAGCAAGTGAAGGCATTAAGTCGCCAGCCGTTAAGGAAATGCTTAGGCTTTGCATGGATCTTGAGTGCCGCTACTCTGAGGGAGAAAACGATCTTAATGGACGCGTCAAAACCAGATACTATCAAGGGCAGAAGTACATCTCAATAATCGAGAACTGTGCAGTCGAATTAGTTAAATACTTATTTAATTGCAGCTGGGCGGATCTACGTCTTGTTTCTGGGACGCATGCAAATCTGGCCACTTTTAAAGGATTATCAATGGTCACCAAAAACAGGAAGATGGTTGTTGCCCCATTAAGCTGCGGGGCCCATATATCTCATGACTACACGGGATTAGCGGGGCAGGTTTTAGGGTTGGAGATAATAAATCTCGCCTACGACTTAAAGGAACTAAACATAGACGTGGATAAGTCTATAGACATTATTAGAGCCGCCCGGCCAGGCATAGTAACTCTTGGAGCCAGCCTATTCCTATTCCCTCACCCCGTGAAGGAGCTTAAAAGCGTTACTGAAGAGGTTGGAGCCTATCTAGTCTATGATGCTGCCCATGTTTTAGGGCTAATTGCGGGAGGGGTGTTTCAATATCCCTTAAAGGAAGGGGCAGACTTTGTTACCGCTTCAACCCATAAGACGTTCCCAGGCCCCCAAGGTGGGTTAATTCTTGCAGATCGAAGAAATAGCCGAATGGAAGATGCTATAAAATGGGTTCAGCATGCTGTTTTCCCATTAAGTGCTTCAAATGTACATTTGGCTAGACTTCCAGCCGTAGGCGTCGCCGCTCTTGAAATGAAGCTTTTCGGAGCGGATCTGGCCAAACAAACGGTAAAGAATGCTCAAACGGCGGGCCAATACCTTTACGAACACGGTCTTAAAGTCCTCGGTGAGAATAAAGGTTTCACCATGTCCCATCAGCTGGCCGTAGATGTCCGTGAATGGGGAGGCGGAAAAAGAGTTGCTGAAGACTTAGAAGAGGCCAATATAATATTGAACAGAAACCTATTACCCTACGACGATCAGAACAACCGCGAGAACCCTTCGGGAATAAGAATAGGCTTTCAAGACGTCACCCGAAGGGGCTTTAAAGAAGGCGACATTAAATATCTATGCGATTTAATTTTAAGCGTTATAAAACGTAAACGCACGCCTCAAGAAGTTCGAGAGGAAGTTAAAGCCTTCAAAAAGCAATTCAACAAGGTAGAGTACGGGTTCAAAAGTGTTGAAGAAGCAATAAACAATTTAAAGAAAATAAGAAAATTTTAAGAAACACATACTCAAAGGCACGAATAGCCTATTTCATTTTAGTATGTATTTCTCATAAACCCCTTTCTTCACCGTGTAATGCTTCAACTACCTTATGCATGTCCTGGTATGAATCTAAATAGTTCGGATTCAAATTAGCCAACTCCTTTTTTATAAGGTTAATCCTATCAACTATGGCTGTTTTTCTTTTCCGCCTTACAAGATTCAACCAATAGGTTACTTTTTCCAAAAAAAGTTCTTCGACCTTTTCAATTTCAGGCAGGTTTATTTGCAAACTTGCTGAAAATTCAGCTTCCTCTGAAGCAACAGCTTCAGCTAGCATCGTCAAAAGTTTGAAGCTAATTCCTGAAACATTCTTAGCCTGCGAGAATTGATTAAGGCTAGTTAAGGTGTCGCAGACAACTAATCCTAGGAAGTATGGAAGTCCTAAGACGATAGACATCAATTTGTCATGTTCAGTAGGGGACATTATGAAAACTTTCGCTCCTTTGTCTCTCAACCAGCTTCCCCACTCCTCAGCAAGCGTTTTTTCTCTTGTGTCAGTAGGTGTCAGAACGAAGTTCTGGTTTTTTATGTTTCTAACCCCTGGCCCGAAAAGTGGATGTGTTCCTAAAACTCTCGCATTTTTTATGTATCTGTGCATTATGTTAACTGGTAGTTCCTTAACAGAGCATATATCCATTACTTCCTGTTCTGGGCGAATATATGGTTGTATTTCAGCTATTACGCTTTCGAAGTTTTCAATTGGGACGCATATTAAAATTCTATCAGCCCGTTTAACGGCATTTACATTATCTGCAATTTCAACCTTTAACTCTTCTGCTAACCTCGCAAGCTTTTGGCTTTCTTTATCCGACACCACTACGTGCATACCTTGTTCTGCGAAGAACTTTGAAAACCACCTGCCCATTCTTCCAGCGCCAATCACCGCCACTTTCATTTTAAGGCCTCAGAGATTATCTTTAATCCTAACTTGACCTCTTCATCTGGAACCGTTAGTGCTATTCTAAAATGCTCTTTATAGTTTCCAAACGTTGATCCTGGAGCTATGGCCACACCTTTATCAAGCAATTCTAACGCGAATTTCTCAGAATCTAATCCGTCGCGTTTGGGGAATAGATAAAAAGGAGCTTCAGGCTTCGTAAACTTTAAATCTGTTTTGCCTAGGATTTCACATGCTAGATTCGCCCTTTCAAGAAATTTTTCACGAATTTTACTAGCAATTTCATATCTTAGTTCTAAGGCTTTTAATGCGGCATCCTGAATAAACGCTGGGACGTTGGTAATTGTTATCTCGTTCAACTTTACAATTTTTTCAGCCAGATCTTTGTTTGCAATAATGTAGCCTATTCTCCACCCAGTCATAGCGAAAGTTTTGGAAAAACTATTAATCACAATATGGTTGTCGCTGAAGTTCAAAACGCTTTTCACTTTAACAAAGCTGATATCTGCGTAAACCTCGTCTGATAAAATTGTTACTCCTCGACTGTCTGCCAAACGGACGATTTCCCCTACTGTTTTATCATCTAAAACCTTGCTTGTAGGGTTGTTGGGATTGTTCAATACAATAAGCCGTGTTTTGTCATCAATTAACTTTTCAAGCTCTCCAAGATCCAGAGTCCACCTTGACTCAAGGGAAGTCCTCAGAAATTTAGCTTCAGCCCCTAAAGTTTTCGCGATTAACTCATATGTTGTCCAGTGGGGAGTTGGAATTATCACGTTTTCACCTTTTTTAAGCATTAAATACATTGTTGCAAAAATTGCCCACTTTGAACCCCCACTTATCACCACATTATCAGCAGATACGTTATGAATGTCGGCCAATGCTTCCCTTAGCATTTTCTCACCTGCAGAAGAGGAATACTTTGTTTTCCCCTTCTTCATGGATTCATAAGCGGCTTCAATTATTTCATCTGGAGTGGGTAGGTCTGGGTCTCCGACGTTAAACTTTACTATTTTTTTCCCTTCGTTTTCAAGTCTTATTACCTTCTCCCTTATTTCGTAGAGCATAATTAACCACCTAACCTATCAAATTTGCAGGTTTTGTTTCCATATGGCATCTAAACGGCGTCTTTACGAGTGGATATGCACTTGTCTTGCACTTTAACGCAAACATCTATTATTTTCTCATATATACTTTTAACAGAATCTACGTCTATTCCAAGCGTGTTTGCTCCGCTTGCTATATCGCGGTATTTCTGGGCTTCTCTTTCAGGGTCTATTGTTGGCAATCCTTTCTCCATTTTAATCCTCCCTATGAGTTTGCACACTTCAATTCTCTCCTTAAGAAGGAAAAGTATTTTCTCATCAATCTCGTCGATTTTTTTCCTAAGATTTGTAATTTCATCCAAGGTTTTCCGCCTTCCTTAAAACTTTTGGGATGATGCCCGAGCGAATCATGTGGTCGGCTAAAACTGTAGCCAATGCTGATTCTATCACTGGAACGGCTTTTGGCACAATGCAGGGGTCGTGTCTCCCTTTTATCGTTATGGTTGTTTCCTCCATCAAATTTAAATTCACTGTTTTTTGTGTCTTTGAAATGGATGGTGTTGGTTTAATTGCAACCCTTAACTGTATGGGCATTCCGTTTGACAAGCCGCCTAAAATACCTCCTGCATTATTGGTTAAAGTTGCAATTTTTCCCTCTTTTATTATATATGGATCGTTATTTTCTGAACCTTTTAGTTCCGCGGCTTTGAACCCTGATCCGAATTCGACGCCCTTAACAGCCGGAACATTGAACATCATTTTGGCAATTTCAGCGTCTAAAGAGTCAAATATGGGTTCGCCGACCCCTGGAGGTACATTTAAGGCAAAACATTCAATAATCCCGCCGAGGCTGTCGCCCTCACTTTTCGCTTTTAAAATAGCCTCTTCCATTAACTTTGCAAATGTAAAGTCTGGACATCTCACAGCGTTCGAGTAGGTGTTCTCCCTGATTTCTTCAAATGAGGGTGTCTTTTCAAGCTTCACGTCACCTATAGCCTTTGCATAAGCAAGAATTTCAACTCCGAAGAGGCTGAGTAATTTTTTGGCTATGGCGCCAGCTATTAGAAACGCCACCGTAATTCTTCCTGAAAATCTTCCTCCACCCCTATAATCGTTAAAGCCTCCATACTTAACTCTAGCAACGTAATCTGCGTGTCCAGGCCTTGGCAACTCTCGTATAACTTCATAATCTAACGAGAAAGCCTCTTTATTCCATACAAGCGCACAAATAGGAGCCCCTGTAGTGAAACCCCTATATATGCCTGAAACAATTTCAACAATGTCTCTTTCAATTCTCTCTGAAACAATTTCAGTGTTTTGCGGTATTCTTCTATCCAGCTGGCTTTGAATGTCTTTTTCTATAAGTGGAAGTCCAGCTGGACATCCGTCTACAACTGCCCCTATACATTTGCCGTGGCTTTCACCGAAGCATGTCACAGTAAAAATTTTACCGATCGAATTTGCCGCCAAGAACATTCGCTCCTAACAACTTTAAATCTTCAAAAAACATGGGATAAGACTTTCTAACACACTCAGCATTAAGAATTTTTGTTTCTCCCTCAGCACTTAAGGCGGCTACGGCACAAGCCATGGCAATTCTATGATCGCCGTGAGGGTCGATAATTGTCCCATGCATTGCACACGGGCCTCTTATGGTTAAACTATTACCTTCTATGCACATGTTCGCACCCATCTTTTTAAGCTCTGTGTAAATAGACATCAGCCTATCAGACTCTTTGTACCTAAGCCTTTTAGCATTATATATTTTGGACACGCCATTGGCATAGCAAGCAATGGCTGCACATGCTGGAACTAAGTCTGGAACATCTCTTGCATCCACAGAAAAAGATTTCATAGACGTCCCCTCAACTTCAACAAATCCCTTGCCTATGCTTACTTCAATACCGGCCTGCCTAAGAATATCCAAAATTGCCCTATCTCCCTCTTTTGTTTCGTAATTGAGATTCACCACCTTTATTTTTGAAGAAGTCACAGCGGCTGCAGCTAGTAAGTAAGCCGCGGAGGAAAAGTCTCCGTGGACAACGTGATGGTAAGGATTATATTTCTGGTTGCATGGCACCCTTATCCGTTTCATGTTTTCAGAGATATAGATCTTTATCCCATGTTTACCTAGAACTTCCTCAGTCATATTAACGTAACTTCTAGACTCCAACGATGTCGTCAATATTATTTCGGTGTCCTCCCTTGCCTTTGGACATGCAAATAATAAGCCAGAGATAAATTGAGAGCTAATATCCCCCCTCAAGGTTATTACCCCTCCCTTGATGCCCCCTCCTTTGATTTTTAAATACGCTTTTCTCCTACTGTACTGGGATTCTATTCCAATATCTTTAAGACTATTAAGAAAATGGACTATGGGTCTCTTATTAAGAGAAGGCCCCATTATAAAAGTTGTATTTCCTCCTGCGAGGGCTGCAACAGGAGTCATAAACCGGAGAGTAGCTCCTGATTCCCTGCAGTTCACAGGCTTTTCAGGCGTTTTAAGCCCCTCCAAACCTTCAACTTCAAGAACGTTGTTCCTTCGAATAACCTTAGCCCCAAAAGCTTCTATAGCGTTTAATGTTGCTAAAGTATCATCTGAAAACAAATAGTTTTCTATTATCGAAATTCCATCTGATAAAAGAGAGGATATCAACATTCTATGCGTATAAGCTTTAGACGGGGGAGCTGTTACCTCGCCACCTAAAAATGTGGTTTTCTTAATTGTAACATCAGCCATAAATAATCAGCTCAGAACCTTGGCCTTGTCATTGTTAATTTTGGCTTGAAGTATCTCCCCCTCATAGGCATGTAAAGTTTCCCTTACTGAATCAACATTCTCTTCGGATACGACAACTGTTACAGCTGGTCCCTTGCCGCATAAACCAGCCGCCTTAGCTCCGGCCATTAAGGCGTCAATAGCTATTGAAGGGTTGTATCCCAAGGCTGAAGAGTATATAAGCCCATTTAGAGTTAGAGCTTTCCAGAAATCCCCCTTTAAGGCCTCTTTATAGGCTATTTTTACAATGGAGGCCAATATCTTCATCCTTAAAACATTTGAGTTTATGGTGTATGCTTTCTCTTTGGGAATATAGAAAAGGACCTTTAAGTCTTCAGGGGCAGGTATGCGTTTAACGATCTTCCTTTCAAAATTATCTGTTATTATAATACCTCCTAAATAGGAGGCGCATGCATCGTCGAAAGCCCCTGTTATGCTTACCTTTGCTTCTAAGGCAGCGTCTACGCCCAAGTTTATTATTGTTAAATCGTCAAGTTCTTTGTTTAGCGCCGCAACAGTTGCCAATGCTATCGCATTCGCTGCAGCACTGCTACTTTTTAAACCCCTTGCAATAGGGATATTAGACCAAGTTCTCACCTTGGCGCCGTATTTTCCTTCTAAGCCAAAATATTTCAGAACCTTTGCTACAGTTTTCTCAATTAAAATCGTTTTCTCATTTGGATCTGAAATTATTTCACCTTCAACCGTACCATTACTATTTAATTCGACCTCAGCCTTCGTCCACAGGTCTACCCCGAAGGCAGAACCTTTACCTGTAGCTATAGCGTTAACTATGGTTGCTGCTCCATAGCTTACCGCCACAGCTCTTCCCATCAATTGGATATCCTCCATTTTAGACTTCTTAAAACTGCTTTCTTCATAACTTCTACGGGAGCAGGGCGGCCGAACCAGATTTCAAAGGAAGCTGCTCCTTGATATACAAGCATCTCTGTTCCATAAATGACTTTAGCTCCAACAGCCTTCGCTTCTTTTATTAGCCTAGTCTCGAGGGGACTATACACTATGTCCATTACTGTTAATTCAGGCCTTAACCATTCGCGTTTAACCAGTGTCTGATCTACGCTGGGATACATGCCTACCGATGTGGCGTTAATGAGTATATCAGCCTCCTTCAGCCATTCTTTTAATAAGCCCGGTAAGAGTACAGCTCCCAAGCTTTTCCTTCCAAATTTATTCTGTAAAAAGTATGCTAATTCCTTTGCTTTCTCTCCATTTCTGTTTAAAATTTTAATTTCTTCCGCTTCTTGGGCAAGATGAAAAGCTATTGACTTTGCAGCCCCCCCTGCTCCTAGAAGCAGAATCCTTTTGCCTTTTAACTCTACATCGTTATTTTCTAGGGCTTTCAAAGCTCCTACACCGTCTGTGTTGAAGCCTTTAAGCCTTCCCTCAATGTTAAGAATAGTGTTTACAGATTTAGCAGCCATTGCAGTGGGATCTATTTCATCCAGGTATTCAATAATGACTGTTTTATGGGGCATTGTAACATTTAACCCGTGAATTTGCAGTCCACGGATTCCTCTTACAGCGTTTTCTAAAGCATCTTTCTCAACTCTAAAAGCCACATAGACGAAGTTGAGTTTTAGATGTCTAAACGCAGCGTTATGCATCTCTGGGCTTAATGAGTGCTCTACAGGATCTCCTATTAAACCACACAATTTTGTTTTAGCTGAAATTTCCATTCAACTAACTCCAAGCATTTTGTATACCGCTCTTAGCTCTCTAATTGTCATTTGGCCAGGGGCGGTTTCTCCTCCGCGCTTCAGAGATGCTATGGTGAAATATCCTCCGAAAAATGGAGAAAGCATTCTGGAAATTTTGCCGAGAGGGCCCATTGCGAAAGACACAACCCTAAAATTTTTACTGACTTTTCGCAGAAAAGTCAGTAGTGTCAAATTGTCCTCGTAAGCCGTAGCTGTGGTTACAATCTTGCAAACTTCAGCACCACTTTTGTTTTGGTTTTCCAAAATCCCCTCCATTTCATGTATGCTTGGAGTTTTCTCAAAATCGTGATGGGAAATTATTGGTTTAGCTCCCACCAGCCTTAAATCTTTAACTATTTCATTTAACCCCTCAGTTGAAAGTTCAACATCAACGTAGTCGAAGCCTTTTTTTGCAGCGTTAAGCAGCAGAATCCTGCGCTGTGTTTCGCTTCCCGAAAATGCTCCTCGGCAATCTTTAGGTCTAATGGTTGCAATTAATGGGATATTGACGCATCCTACAATATCGTCCAGTTTTTGGTTATCTTTAAGATAGTCCATTCGAAGTTCAATAAAATCGGGACTTGATTTTTCAGCCATTTCTATGGACATTACTGCTTCATTAACTGTTCGGGGAAGTATCGATACGCATATCTTAGGCTTCAAAGCTCAATCACCGTTTCCTCTTTCACAAGCGTTCCGAAATGCCTTCCTCCTTCCGATATGTAAGCTAAAACACGCTGCCCATTCTTTAATTCGGTGACTGGGATTGAGTCCTCTTCAGAGACAAGCCTAATTGTTTCAGCGTTTTGTAATATGATTTTGAACATTTTTCCTTCGTACTCAGCCTCAACAAGCATCATTGGCCTCCGCTCAATTTTAACTCTTACAATGTTGGTTTGTCTAACGTTTCCGTTTTTTTCAACTATAAGGATTTCATCTCCACCCCTCAGTTCTGAGAGGTATTTGGTCTTGTCAATTGAGGATAAAACGTACAGAGAAACTGGTCCTGCATTAACGCGAAAAGGTCTAGGTTGAACGAAAGGAGTTTCATGCACTTCCGCTTCAACCAAGAACAAGCAGGCAGATTGACATCCTAAAAGTAGGCCCTCGCCTTTTCTCATTATTTCAGAGGTGTCCACGCAGACCCTTGCTCCAGTCCCTATGGGCTTGACATTAACCACCTTCACAGATACAAGTTTGATTTTGGAGCCTTGAGTTTTTGCAACTGTTGCTGCCTTCATAAGCTCGTTTAGATCTGAAGTTTTCAGCACAACTCCATCTGCACCAAGCTCAAGGGTTTCTAGGGCTGTTTTTGCTTCTTCAAAGGATAAAACCTCAGGGAGTATTTTGGTTTTCCCTCGAGCAGTTGCTATTAGATTTTCTAAAGGTATTATTTTCCAATCGACACAATTTATTATTATGTAGTCAGGCGCGTAAGCTGCGACTCTAATGGCTTTTTCTTCATCTTCCTTTCCCCTTATTGTCAACCTCACCGCCACAGTTTTACCCTTACGTTTTAGTTCATCAAACTTTTGGAGGTTAAAATCCTCGAGGATGAAAATGTCTGAGTTTTCCACGTTTGAAGCTGTTTTAGCCCCTACTTTTTGGGCTGCCGAAATAAGGTCTTCGTCAACGTATACTGCATTACATGTTTTAGCTGCAAGCTCAAGTAGGTTTTCATTATGTTTCCTATTTGTTTTTCCTTCTATCTTAACCCATAGTTCCCTCATCCTCATTCACCCAAAATTTTGAGGGCGTCAGTTACGCCTAGGCCGCGGTGAACCATGCCTACTAAGGCTTTAGCCATAAGTGTTGGGTCTTTATATTGAAACACGTTTCTTCCAATTGACACGCCTGCACATCCAGCTTTAACAGCGTTGTGAACCATTTCCAAAACGCTTTTAACAGTATCAGCTTTAGGTCCGCCTGCTATAACTATGGGAACAGGGCATCCCCTGACTACTTCTTTGAAGGAATTGAAATCTCCAGTATAATTGGTTTTCACTATGTCCGCGCCTAGCTCAGCTCCAAGTCTGGCCGCATGCATAACAGCTTCAGGGTCATGTTCGCTTTTTATCTTAGGGCCTCTAGGATACATCATAGCCAGTAGGGGCATCCCCCAAGCGTCGCACTCGTCGGCGAGCTTGCCTAGTTCCGTTAGCATTTCAGGTTCATGTTCACTGCCTAAATTCACATGAATTGAGATCGCGTCGCATCCCAGCCTAACAGCCTCTTCAACGCTGCAAACTCGCACCTTCCAATTTAAATCAGGTCCAATTTTCGTGCTTGCCGAAACATGAATAATAAGTCCGGCATCTTTAGTGTCAACATTTTTAGCCACACCTTTATGAAGGATTACAGCGTCAACACCACCGGCAACTAGTTTATTTATAGCTTCTTGCATGTTTACAATTCCGTTTATCGGCCCGTTTGTGACCCCGTGATCCATAGGAACAATCACTGTTTTTCCATCTTTTCTGAATATTCTTCCCATTCTTCTTTCTTTACCGCTAAACATTTTTGACACATCCTTTTATAGGCATACTTAATTCCAAATCATTTAAACTGAAAAAATCCTCAACGGAATTTCTGATAAGAGTTAAGGCTTGATCAATTAAAGCTACATCAACAAAAACGTGAATCCCTGAAGCAACAGTGAACATTCCATAAACGTTTATGTTCTTTGCAGAGAGCGCCTTAACGAACTGGCTTATTACACCTGGGGTTTCTTCAAGCTCAGCGGTCTTAATCTTTATAAAAGCTAGGTTCTTTCTCACAGAGCATGATAAAGCTTCAGAATTGTGAAGGACGACTTTGTGAATTGGTTCAACGATTATGTCAAGCATGTTTTCAGGTATATAAACGATAATTGAATCAGTATTTGCAGAGACTCCTAGCAGAGGGACCTCGGCTTCTCTAATCGTCTGGGCTATCTCATGTAGAATCTTAGGCGATTGTGAAACGGCGTTTCCCACAATAGTTATGGAGGCAACAGGATCTGGAAACGCTAAATCAACTATTCTGCTGGATAAAGATCCTTTTATAAGTGTGCCTTCAGCCTCTAAGTCGCAGTGTCTATAATTTATAATTTTTACGTCTATTTCGGGATCTTTATATTTCAACGCTTTCCTCTGTATAAATTTGCTGCCGCAACTTGCCAAACCAACTAAAGAATTCACGTCGATCTCAGCTATTCTTTCCGCAGATGCAACAAGCTTTGGATCAGCAGTCATTATGCCATCCACGTCTGTTACTAGGATAACTTGTCTCGCTTTAATTGAACCGGCTACAACAAAAGCAGTGATGTCGCTGCCTCCTCTGCCTAGCGTTGTAATCTCACCTTCAGGTGTCTTGCCGATGAAGCCTGGTAAGACAGGGACTATACCCTCATTTAAAAGGGGTAAGACATGCTTATTTATGCGCTGTTGACACTCTGAAATTATGGGGTCGGCGTTGGTTGGTTTATTATTTGTAATTATGGGCCAGTCAGGGTCCGCAGGGTCAAAATAGCGGCTTTCAACCCCAGCTGCCTTAAGGGCTGCTGAAAAAATTCTTGCGCTTGTTCTTTCACCCATGGCCAAAACGTCATCGACATCGCTGCCTCGCGAAAAATTGTTATTTGTCACCTCCTTTACTATGTTGAGCAGATAATCCGTTGTTTTTCCCATAGCAGAAACAACAACGACAATTTTTGAACTCTTCTGCAACTCCTTCAAGACAGCTTCAACAGCTTTTGATATTCTCTCTCCATCCGCTAAGCTACTTCCACCAAATTTAACAACAAGGGGACGGTCAAAGCCGTTTCTTTGAACTCTACTCATAAAACCACCCCATAAAGGAGAAATCAAAACAAAACCGTTTTGATTTCTCCTAAAAACCAAAAAAGTAATAGCCACTAAAATAATAGTCCAAGAACAGCATTGCTTTAGTGGCTATTGAATTGGACATCGACTCAAATAAGAATATACATTATAAATTTATACTTTTTGGTTTAGAAACTTTTTCATTCTGCATTATGACTTTTTCTTCCTTTAAAAGTATTGTAGCCATCAATCAAAGTTAAAAACTTCTAGACAGGATATTAATTTTATAATTTACAGCTTAAATGAGTAGGAATTCTTAGCCCCAGCTTTTTAACATTCTTTCTAAAGCCTCTATGCTGGGCTCGATCTCAACGATTTTTTCGCATGCCTTTATAGCAGCATCGGGGTCCTTAAGTCCATGTCCTGTTGCTATGCATACTACGGTTTCGTCTGGCTCCAATTCACCACTTTGAGACAGTTTCATTAATCCGGCGATGCTTGCAGCACTTGCGGGTTCTATAAATAATCCTTCAGTTCTTGCAAGAAGCTTTTGGGCTTGTATTATTTCATCATCAGTGACTGTTGATGCGGCTCCTTTTGACTCACGGATAGCGTTCAATGCCCTCTTCCAATTAACAGGATTACCTATACGGATTGCTGTGGCTATGGTTTCAGGGTTACTGACTGGTTCAATCTTATCACTTCCACTTTTAAAAGCGTCTGCGATCGGGCTGGCACCTGCAGCCTGTATACCCGTCATGCTTGGAAGTTTCTTTATAATTTCTAGGGACTCTAACTCTTTAAATCCTTTCCAGTAGGCTGCTATGTTACCTGCATTTCCAACGGGAATAATCACTCTGTCTGGTGCTCGCCAGCCTAGTTGCTCACACACCTCAAAGGCAGCTGTCTTCTGTCCCTCTATTCTGAATGGGTTTATAGAGTTAAGTAGATATAAGCCAAAAATCTTACTTGTTTCGACCACAATTTTAAGGGCTGCATCAAAATTTCCCCGGACAGAAATAATTTTCGCCCCATGCATCATAGCCTGAGAGAGTTTTCCAAGGGCTATTTTGCCCTTTGGAATTAAAACTACACAGGTTAAACCAGCTCTTGCAGCGTAAGCAGCTAGAGACGCTGAGGTATTTCCCGTAGAGGCGCATATTACAGTTTTCACATTAAACTCTAAGGCCTTGGAAACACCCAAAGTCATTCCTCTATCCTTAAAGGACCCAGTTGGGTTTGCACCCTCATTTTTGACGTAAAGACTTTTTATCCCAAGCTTTTCAGCTAATCTCTCACAATTGTAGAGGGGTGTGCCGCCCTCATGCAAAGTTATAATTTTTGATTCTTCAGATATTGGAAGAAATTCTCTGTACTTCCAAACCGATATTAATCTTCTTTTCCATTGAGATTTTTCCAGTTTTACTTTCAATTCTTCTATGTCCATTTTTACTTCTAATAAATCGCCGCATTTCTTGCAATAATATAAAATTTCGTTTGTTGAGAACTTAGATTTACAGTGTATACATTCCAGGAAATTCATCACTTTTCCTCCTTTATGATTTTCGCTCCTGGACCGGGTTTTGTTATTATCGCATCGCTTTCCAGGCTATTTTCTTTAAAGCCTTCCATCATAGCCTCTGCAACATTCCTCTCAACGCCCTGTTCTGAGTTCACTAACGCAAGAATAGATGGGCCTGCTCCGCTTATGGCCACCCCTAACGCTCCAGCTTCTAAAGCCTTGCGTTTAACATCGTTTAAGCCTGGGATTAGGGGAGCCCTATATGGCTCTGCTATACGATCATTCATAGCCCTTCCCATTAGCGCAATGTTTCCTGTCATGACTCCAATTATGAATGCTGAAGCATTAGCGATATTAAAGATAGAGTCTGAAAGCTTTACATTTTTTGGAATTACGGAACGGGCGGTTGAAGTGCTTAATGTCAGTTCTGGAACAGCTATAACGAACTTGACATTGTATGGAAGTTGAACTTGTAAAACTTCTAAGGGGTCGTTTGAAATCACCACCGTGAAGAAACCCATAATAGATGAGGAAACATTGTCCGCGTGGGGAGCACCTGCGGAGGCAATTTCACCTAAAGCTGCAAACTTTATGAGATCACAGTGAGAAAGCTTAAGCCCAAAAGCCTGGTTGAGGGCAATTGCAGTTGCAGCAGCACTAGCTGCGCTGCTTCCTAAGCCGCTTCCAGGCTTTATCCCTTTTTCAATTTTTAACATTAAACCACACTTGATATTAAAAGATTTTAGTAAAGCCTTGGCAACAACTCCTGCAGTGTTCTTTTCTGGATCAGTTGAAATGGAAGAGGCGCCTTTCCCTTCTATATATAACTGGATGCCTTCCCCCTCGTCCGTAATGTCAACGCTTACCTTGTCATATAACGCGTCTAATGCAACTCCAAAGACATCAAACCCTGCCCCTAAGTTGGCAGACGTTGCAGGAGCTAAAGCCTCCACGTGTGATAAGCAAGGGCGTTTTTCCAACATTATATCCCTTATAAAATGTTGTTTGCACGATATAAAATGCCTTCATAAGTAGTGTTTTAAATTTTTCGTTCAGCTTTGATTTCAACTACGAGTATAATGAGGGTAACAAAGCTTTATTTTGAAGAATAGTGGATGTTCTCCTGTTTGGTTACAATGCTATGTAGATAGTTAGTCAGATTTTCTTTTGCTGAGCAACTTGTTTATGCCATTTATTAATGCTTCAAAGCTAGCCTTAACTATATCTTCGCTTGCACCTCTGGCTGATACAATGTTTCCATCTTTATCTTCAACTTTTATCACAACCTCTGCCACAGCGTCCGAACCACCTGTTAAGGCTTCAAGTCTATATTCTGTTAGCCTTACATTGATAAGCTCGCTTGTAAGTTTCTGTATTGCTTTTATTGCAGCATCAACTGGTCCTACACCTGTTTCTGCGGCCATATATTCCTTATCTTCTAGTTTTAGTTTGATAGAGGCCATAGGTGTTATTCCGCTTCCAGTTACAACTGCAAAATCCGTAAGATTGACAATTTTCTTTTCAGGCATGCCTGTAACGGATCTTGCAATAGCGATAAGATCCGCGTCCGTAACGGTTTTTCCCTTATCTCCAAGCTCCTTTACACGTTTAATTATCTCTTCTAGCTGAAGCTCATTTGGGTATATTCCGGCTTCAGATAGTTCAGCTTTAATTCCATGCCTTCCTGCAAGCTTTCCGGCCACAAGCCTCCTCCTTCTACCTACAAGTTCAGGTTTTATAGGTTCAAAAGTTTCCGGTCTATTTACTACTCCC
>JBBITX010000009.1:0-27376 GCA_037440545.1 Candidatus Bathyarchaeota archaeon | reverse complement strand
AGTTGCTGGAGTTGGAGTGGCAGGAGTAGGAGTTTTAGGTGTGGGCGTGGCAGGCGTTGGTGTTGGTGCCATAGTGGAGTAGTAGTAGGCTACACCGGCTATGATTGCGATAATGATTATTATGGCGATAACTGCTGCTTGAAGTTTGGTGATTGCTTTCTTTTTTCGAGAAGGTTGATTCATTTTCTTAAAAGCCTCCCTTTGCAGATTATGATTATGGAGAGTTTCCATATAAGACTTGCGCATACTCATTACTTCATTCAAAATATAACTTTTACAAAAACAATAAGGAGCTTAAACAAAAGGGATTTCAGCGTTTGATGAGAAATTCGGTTTATGGCTTAATCACTGATCTCCCCAATATTTGCCCCTTTCTAAGCTGTTCAAATGCCTCATTAACCTCTTCAAGTTTAAAGATTTTAGTTGTGATTGATTTTACAGCGCCTTTTTTAGCCAGTTCAACTAGGTCTAGGAGATCCTTATGGGTGCCAACCTTTACACCTGATATTGTTAACTCATAATTCACTAGGGTGTCTGGCAAGCATTTTAATGGGCCTGGTCCTACTCCGATCACGTAAAATCGTCCGAGCACGCCTAGCATCTTTAATCCATTTTCTATCGTCTGTTCTAGGCCTACTAAATCTAGAACGACGTTTGCGCCTTTCCCATCGGTTATTTTAAGCACTTCGCCGACCGGATCCTTAGCGGCATCAACAGTATAATCAGCTCCGAATTTTTTAGCCATCTCCAGCTTTTCGCCAGACCTGCTTACAGCAATAACTTTTGAACCCATAGTTTTAGCTATCTGAACTGCAAAAATGCCTAAACCCCCAGCACCGTAGACCACAACGGTGTCGCTTGGCGTTACTGCCGCCTTTCTCAATGCTCTGAAAACTGTGACTCCCCCGCAAGCTAGAGGTGCAACTTCCTCAGGATTTAAATTTCCAATGTTGATAAGGGATTTAGAAGGTACAGTTATATACTCGGCGTATCCGCCATCTCTTCCAAATCCTATAGGTCTATTATATATGCAACAGTTTTCAAACCCTGTTCTGCAAAACATGCACGATCCACAAGAGTAGGCTGTCCAGGAATCAATTAAAACTGGATCGCCAACTTTGAAGCTTAAAACTTCAGAACCTACCTCAACAATTCTACCGGCAATTTCATGCCCTAAAATCCACGGTCTTTTACCCCCAAACACCTCTGTCGGCAATACCCCCTCTGCAAGGTGAAGATCTGTATGGCAAACCCCGCAGACGTCTATTTTCACCACAACATCCTTAGGTCCAGGCCTTTGAACTTCAACTTCATCAAGCACTAAAGGTTGTTTATATTCATGCAACCTCATAGCTTTCATAATAAACACCGCTTCTATATGAGGCAGATTGATTTTTTAATCTTTCTACCATTTAGGATCTCAACGGAAAGAAAGCAGCGAAGAATATAGCAAAGATGTCCGCGAAAAAGCTCCGCAGCTTTCCTTCTAGGAACAACTGGTCAATAATTTGTTAAAGTTTCCAGTATTCCAATTTTGAAGGCAACATCTTATATTATCTATGTTCTCGAAAAAGGAGTAAAAGCGATGTGAATGACTATTTTTGTTAGGGGTTTTAGGCTTACATACCTAGCTAAATGTTTGCGGTGTGCTGGCTCGGTAAACCTTTATATTTAAACTCTACCAAAATAATCTAATTTAGTTTTGTGGAGAGGGAGAAATGGCTGGAAAAAATAAGGGTTATGTTTGGTTAAATGGTGGAGACATGCATAATCCTCCGCCATTTTATGATCGTCCTCCAGAATACTCGGAAATCATTCAAGATCGTGATGTAATGGTTCAAATGAGAGACGGTGTACATATTTGTGTTGACATTTATCGTCCAGCTGCTCTTGGAAAGTTTCCGGCGCTTTTGGCTTTTGCTCCACATAACAAAGACCTGCAGACACCTGATCTATGTGATTTTCTACCGCCTCAGCCAGCATGGTCCCATATGTGGCTTGGAGCACAGGAAGCTGGAGACACGAAGTTTCTAGTCTCGCGAGGCTATGTCCATGTAATTGCAAATCCAAGGGGAGTTGGTAAATCAGAGGGAGTTCCAGGTCCATCAATGTTTGGGGTTGAAGCCGATATTTACGATTTAATAGAGTGGATTGCCCTTCAGCCTTGGTGCGATGGAAATATCGGTATGATTGGCATATCAGCGTTTGCGGGTGCGCAGTGGGCAGCTGCAAAACAGCAGCCTCCCCATCTTAAAGCTATATTCCCCTATGACACTTGCGGTGCTTACAGTTTCAGAGACTTTTATCCTGGAGGTGTTCTCCACGTATTTCAGTACCTGTTAGATCAGCTTAACGTTACACACATTGTCAGAGACAGACCTGGAACTCTTCCGCCCCTGTTAGAACAACTGTGGAGGGAAGCCATGAATAACCCGGATTATAAAATTTACCCCCATATTTACAACGTGTTAACACAAAAGGGGCAGCATACATTGCCCTTCTTCTTAACGCTTCTTAGCCCATTCGACACAACAGAGGATGTGGAAAGAACTGAAGCTGACTTTGAAAAAATAAAAGTGCCTGTTTACACAGGGGCAGGCTGGTATGCATATACTTATAAGCTTCACCTCCTCGGCGCCCAAAACTGGTATTGGGGATTAAAAGTTCCTAAAAAGTTGCTTTTAACCGGTCCAGCTCATCTTGCACGGCCATGGCATGATTTCCACAGTGAAATTTTAAGGTGGTACGACTACTGGCTTAAAGGCATCGATACAGGCATAATGAATGAGCCGCCTGTAAAAATATGGGTTATGGGAGCTAATAAATGGCTCATGGCTGATGACTGGCCCCTTCCAGAAACCAAATGGACCAAGCTATATCTTCACAGTTGGGAACGTTTAAGAACAGAACCTTATAAACCATTAAGCCGTGATGGCTGCGATGAACCAGACGCCTTTGTACAAATGCCACCTACTCTAACGAGAAATGTTCAAAAGCTTAGATACATGACGGATCCTCTACCTGAAGACACTCTGGTTATTGGACCCAGCGCCCTATACTTATACGCTTCCTTAGACCAGGAAGACACAAACTGGATAGTCATCCTTAAGGATGTCGGTCCAGATGTATCTGTTAGAACAGCAAGGGAGGCAGAAACAGATATTCCCACCAACCTGCCAGAACGTGAGTTGACACGGGGATGGCTTAAAGCTTCCCACAGGGCTTTAGACCAGAAGAGGTCTAAGCCCTGGAAACCTTGGCATCCCCTTACAAAAGAAGCTTGGAAACCAGTTAAGCCAGGTGAAATAGAGTTATACGCCATAGAAATTCTGCCAACCGCAAATCTTTTTAAGGCAGGCCATCGCATTTGCCTTGAAATAACAAGCCTTGACCTGCCGACAGGTGTTGCAGGGGCAACAAACGTAGAATACATACCCTACCATATATGCAGCAGTAAAACAACCTTACATAAAATATACCGCAACGAGAAGTACCCCTCACATCTGCTTCTTCCAATAATCTCTAAAGAAGAAGTGGAAGGATAAGAAAATCAAACCCTAAAACTCAAGCGATACTGGTTTAAACAACACTGCCGAAACATAAAATTTTCTTTAACTAATGTCGAGTATTTTCTATAGTTACAAAGCTTTTCTATTAGCATATTCTTGGAATGGGGTCGCCTAACGGCCTGGACACTATCCTTTTCCCGCCAACCACTGTGTGTGCAGCAACAACGTTGAATTCTTTTGTTGCTGCTCCTATTATTTCTGCATACTTTCCTTCCTCAGTGGATTTTAAAAATTGTAAGGCTTCTTCAGCTTTCTCTTTTAAAACGCCTATTACTATTTTCCCTTCGTTTCCAACTTCAAGAGGGTCTAATCCCAACATTTCGCAAGCCGCTTTCACATCTCTTCTTATTGGGATTTTTTCCTCTTCAATTATTATGCCTACATGGGATTTTTCGCTTAACTCGTTAAGAGCGTCTGCTAAACCTCCCCTTGTCGGGTCTTTCATAGCTACCACTCCACCGACATTGTCGAGTAAATTCTGGATTAAACGGTTTAGAGGCTTAACATCAGATTTTATGCTGCTTCCGAAGCTTAATCCTTCCTGGGCAGATAAAACCGCCAAACCATGGTCGCCAATTGTTCCAGAAATGATTATTTTGTCTCCAGGTTTGAGGTTTGAGTCTAAAATCCACCTTTTCTCAAAGTTACTTCTAAACTTCCTTACGGTTTGCAGGTTTCTATCGAGGGCTTCTGTCCTTCTGCCCACTCCAGAGGTGTTTATGATGCAGCCGCCTAAACTGCTTTTTTCAACAACCTTGGTGTCTCCGGTTACTATGCTTACACCGGCCTCAAGGCATGTTTGCCTCATGCTGGCAAGTATCCTTTCAAAATCACCTATTGCCAATCCCTCTTCTAAAACTAAGCCACAAGTTAGGGCGTATGGCTCTGCGCCCAAAACAGAGATGTCGTTAACTGTTCCAGAAACCGCCAGCCTACCAATATCTCCCCCTGGAAAGAAAATAGGCTTAACTGCATGGGAATCACTTTTCAACACTATGTCTCCAACAACAGCTGCGTCATCTAAAGCTTCAAGGGGAACCTCAGAGGTTCCTAAACCACTGAAATACTTCACAATGTATTTTTTCACTAAATCGTGCATGACTGTTCCGCCGGCGCCATGTAACATCGTGATATATTCGGTTTTTTCGCTCAAATTCTTCCCACACTATTAGACAGATATAAGACCTAAGGTTAAACATAAACACACCGTAACTATAACTATAGATAGAATGGGCTTTTCAATCGAAAACAATCGATATTACCAAGGCTGAAAGCTTTGAGAAAAATAACTTTACAAATGTTTAGCGCCCATGCCCTTTAGAAAATACAAGCAAAGGCAAGAATACTTGAATAAGGGTGTTGGAAGAGGCTTTCACAAGAAGCTTTTGCTTCATAACCAAATGGTGATTTGAAAAATAAATTATGCTCCACGATGGTGTCTGACTATCCTATCGGGGGTGACGAGTTAGTTGTGAGTTGGCGCGTCGCAAAAGGTAAAGTTTGGAAGGAAATTTTCAGTGTACGCTTCATTTGGATGCCTATAAGCTAAAATGCAAAACCGCCGAATTGGGATTAAAATAAACTTTTTAAGGAGTAACATTCTGCTAAATGCATCCTTTATATCGTCACAGAACTGAAAAGGGAGGTATACTACAGCCAAGTGGAAGAATTTAAAATTTTGAAATAGGTCAGTTTATAGATGCCCGTAAACTTAAAAGTGTTTTTAACTGATGGAAAACCATATAAATAGCCATGTAGCTGTTCAATTGCACAGTTGGAGCGCGTATATAGTGCCAAAATGGGGATACTCCATACCTGCAGAGGCTTTAGACCCTGAAAAAACCGTTAAGGCAAGCGGGCGAGAGGTTAGGGTATCCCATAAATCAGCCCGCGAGATTTGCAGAAGTATTAAGGGTATGATGCTTACAGAAGCCAAAAAATACTTGCTGGATGTTGCAGCTAAAAAGAGGGCTGTTCCCTTTAAGAGGTTTAAGAAGAAGGTTGGGCACCGCCACGGACTAGAAGGAGCTTATGCAGGAAGATATCCTGTTAAAGCTGCAGGGGAGATTCTTAAAATCCTTGAGGGAGCTGAAGCAAACGCTGAGAATAAGGGCTTAGACTCTGAGAGGCTACGCATAATTCACGCTTCTGCCTATCCTGGAATGAAGATTAAACGGTTTATGCCTAGGGCCTTTGGAAGAGCCACCCCCAAGTTTGAAACCCTATGCCATATTGAAATCGCACTTGAGGAACAGCCGGAAAGGTCGGAGGAAGCCTGATGGCTGTTGTCAAACATTTCATAACTAAGTCTAAGAGAAAAGCTGAAATCGACGAGTTTCTGCGTAAAAAGCTTGAAAAAGCCGGATACGGCGGAGTGGATATTTCAGAAACCCCCCTAGGCACGCATGTTGTAATTTATGCCATGAGGCCTGGGCTCGTCATCGGAAGAAGTGGGGAAACCATAAGGGAGCTTGCAAGAATTTTAGAGGAGAAGTTTAAACTTTCAAACCCTCAGATTTCAGTTTCTGAAATTGAGGTTCCAGAGCTAAATGCTTACATAGTGGCATCCAGAGTGGCTGCAGCCATCCAGAGGGGAGTGCACTTCAGGAGAGCAGGCTTCTGGGCTTTAAACCAGGTTATGGAAGCTGGAGCCCTAGGCGCTGAGATAATAATAAGCGGAAAACTTAGAACTGAAAGAGCCAGATACGAGAAGTTTAGAAGTGGATACTTGCCTAAATGTGGAGACCCTCCTATAAAATATATGAGAAAAGCTGAAGTTCACGTTCAACTGAAGCCTGGAATATACGGGGTAAGAGTTAGGATAATGCCCCCTGACGCAAAGTTCCCGGATAAACTTCAAATTTTAGAGGCTCCTCCAGCTGTGGAGACGTCAAGCCAAGCAGCAGAAGAAATGGAATCTGAAAATGAATCAGAAGAGGAGGAAGCCTAGTAGATGCCGATACTGAGAATTAAAGAGATAAGGGATATGCCTTCCGAAGAGCGGGTTAAAAAACTCAATGAGTTTAGAACAGAGCTTCTAAGGCTTAAAACCATGGTTAAGGCAGGCGGCGCTTTGGAAAACCCGGCTAGGATAAAGGAGCTTCGTAAAGCAATCAGCAGGATATTAACTGTAGAGACAGAGCAGAAACTCGGGTTGGCGAAGGCTGAAAGGGGAAGGTTGAAGAAATGAAAGTTACACCTGAAATTGTGCGTGGGGAATTTATAGGATTAGAGGCAAAGGTTGCTAAAAGCAGAAACCGCTATTGCATTGGCTTAAGGGGAAAAATAATTGATGAAACTCGAAACACCTTCACAATGGTACATAAGGGGGAAAGAAAAATAATTGTTAAGGACTCATCCATTTTCCATTTCTGTTTTCCAGACGGAACAGTTGTTGAAATAGACGGCAAAATCCTCGTAGGAAGACCTGAGGACAGACTTAAAAAACGCATTAAGAGGCTTTGGTGATGTCCCAAGTTTTTAAAAAACCTGAAAAAACCTGCAATGACAGGAACTGCCCTTTCCACGGGGTTCTCCCAATAAGGGGACGAATATTTGAAGGTGTAGTTGTAAGCGCTAAGATGGATAAAACAGTTATAGTGAGATATGACTACCTTCACTACGTTTCAAAGTTCATGAGGTATGAAAGGAGAAAGAGTAGAATTCCCTCCCACAACCCGCCATGCATAGATGCAAAGGAAGGAGACCGCGTAAAAATAGCTGAATGCAGGCCTATAAGCAAGACAGTTTCATTCGTCGTTGTAGAGAAAATGGAGGAGAAGTAGAATGGCCGCAAGGGCGAAAACGAGAGGCCTCGTCGCCAAGGGGGTTATAGGACAGAAGCCTAAGGTTTCCAGAGGCCTTCCAGCAGGCTCAATTTTAAGATGCGCTGACAACACAGGCGCAAGAGAACTTCGCCTAATCCAAGTTATGGGCTATAAGGGTAGGCTTGGACGTTTACCCTTAGCAGCTGTAGGTGACAGAATAACTGTTTCAGTTAAGCATGGAACACCTGACATGAGGCGGAAGATTTTCCAGGCTGTAGTTGTGAGGCAGCGCATGCCCTTCCGCAGGGCTGACGGCATTTGGATTCAATTCGAAGATAACGCTGCCGTAATAATAACCCCTGACGGAGAAATGAAAGGTTCAGAGATAAGAGGACCTGTTGCGAAGGAGGCGGCTGAAAGATGGCCGAGAATAGCGAGTGCAGCAAGCATAATAGTATAATGCAATGTGAGGTAAGATCATGCAGACAACCCTAAAAACATCTAAACCATCAAAACAGAGGAAAATGCTTTTCAAAGCGCCAGACCATATACGTTACAAGAAATTTTCAGCCACCTTAGCGCCTGAGTTAAGAAAATCCTATGGAACAAGAAGCCTGCCTTTAAGAAGAGGAGATTCAGTGCGTATAATGCGCGGCGACCGTAAGGGATTTGAGGGTAAAGTGGCACGGGTTGACAGGAAAAAGTACAGGGTTTACATTGAAGGTTTAACAAGGGAAAAAGTTGATGGAACAACTGTTTCAGTGCCAGTACACCCATCAAAAGTTATGATAACAAGACTAAACCTAGACGACAAATGGCGTAAAAAGATTTTGGAGAGAAGAAAGAAAGCCATAGAAGCTGTTGAAACCGTAGAAAAGCCTCAGAAAATCGCAGAGGTGGAAAGCAAGGCTACTGAGGAAAAAGAGGCTGCGGAGAAGGTTGCCCTCGAAAAGGAGAAGCCTAAAAGAAAGAGAAAGGCAGCTGAAAAAATGGAGGGAGAAAAAATGATCCGGAAGAGAAAAGCTGAGGGTGAAACTCGAAGGGAGAGGGCTGGAAAAACTTCGGAGGGAAATAAACTTGGGTAGGAAGGGAGGATCTACAGGTTTAAAGCGTAAGCCTTCCCCTAGGTTCTGGCCTATCCATAGGAAGGAGTTTGTATGGGTTGTAAAGCCAACACCAGGCCCCCATTCCCTGGAAGGATGTTTACCGCTAACAGTTATTCTGAGAGAAATTCTCGGAGTTGCAAAAACAAGGAAAGAGGCGAAGATAATAGCCTCTCAAGGAAAAGTTTATGTGGATGGTAAAGTCAGGAGAGAGGACAAGTTTCCAGTAGGCCTTATGGATGTCGTCTCCCTGCCAGAGACAGGCAGATATTTCCGAGTTTTGCCTTCCCATAAAGGATTAATACTCCATCCCATAGCGAAAGAGGAGGCAAACTTCAAGCTGTGTAGAATAGAGGACAAAAAAGTGGTTGATAATGGGCATATCCAGCTGAACCTCCATGACGGGTCAAACGTCCTAGTGAAAGTGGCTGACCCGAAAAACCCTGTGGAAGATGTATACGCCACTTATGACACGCTTAAATTGAGCCTTCCAGAAAGGCGTATTCTTGAACATATAAAAATGAAGGAAAATGATTACGCCATGATAACTGGCGGGAAGAACATTGGCAAATATGGTAAAATAGTGGAAATTGAAGAGGCAAAAGGGAAGAAGCGTAAAGATGCCATAGTGACGATTGAAGATGAAAAGGGCAATCGCTACCAGACAATTTTAAAATTTGTATTCCCATTTGGAGAGACCTCTCCAGTGATATCCATGCCGGAGGCGTCAAATGTCTGAAGATGAAATACGTAAAAAATGGGCTGAAAACCCGATGTTAAAGCCTAGAATTGAAAAAGTAGTTGTCAACATAAGCGTGGGAAAATCAGGTGAGCCTTTAGAAAAAGCCTCTAAAGTTTTAAGGGAGTTAACAGGCCAAAATCCCTGCAAGCGGAAGGCGAAAAAGACAATTAGGGATTTCGGAATTAGGAAAGGCGAACCAATATCATGTTTGGTTACACTTAGAAAACAGAAGGGTGTTAACTTTCTAAAAAAGGTCTTAACAGTATTAGATCATAAACTTTCAAAAAGCTGCTTTGACAGTTTTGGAAACTTCTCTTTCGGCTTGAAAGAGCATATAGAGATACCTGGAGTTAAATATGACCCTGAAATAGGGATATTCGGCATGGATGTATGCGTCTCCTTAGGCAGGCCAGGATGGCGCGTTAAAAACAGAAACAGAGCCAGAGCGAAAGTAGGCTCGAAACATCTTCTAACGCCTGAGGAGGCAATGGTCTTTGTGAAGGAAGCTTTAGGAGTTGAAATTATATAGTTGGAGGATGAATATGGCTAAGAAGAAGCCTAAAAAAGAGAGGAAATATGGAAAGGGGACGCGTCCATGCGTTAGATGCGGCTCCTACGGACCTGTAATCCGCCGTTATAATTTATATTTGTGTAGGCACTGTTTTAGGGAAGTGGCCAAAAAACTAGGCTTCCAAAAATATGAATAAATGGAGGAGAAGCATTGGACGCTCTTTCAAACGGGTTGACAACGGTGATGAACAACGAGATGAGAAACAAACGCGAATGCATAATTAGCCCAGCATCTAAACTTCTCGGCAGGGTTTTAAGAGTCATGCAGTTGAACGGTTACATTGGAGAGTTCGAGTTTATAGATGACGGCCGCTCAGGTAAGTTTAAGGTTCAGCTTCTTGGAAGGATAAACAAGTGTGGGGCTGTTAGACCCAGATTTCCAGTTAAGACAGACGAAATGGAAGGTTGGGAGAAAAGGTTTCTACCCTCACGGGATGTGGGGCTCCTTATCATTTCAACGCCTATCGGAGTTCTTTCCCACAGGGAGGCTAAGGAGAAAGGGGTTGGAGGAAGATTACTGGCCTTCGTATATTAGGGGTTTAAAATGCGCGCCATAGAAGTTTCCAGAACCATTCAAGTTCCAGACGATGTAGAGGTTACAGTGGAAGGTAAAAAAGTAGTTGTTAAAGGAGTCAAGGGGACATTAACCAGAGATTTTTCCTACGCTCCTGTTTCAATTATGCTGGAAGACAAAACAATTCGGATATGGGCAGATTGGCCTAGGAAAAAGGAAAGTGCCCTTGTAGGAACAGTTTACGCACACCTTAAGAACATGATAACAGGAGTTAGGAAGGGCTTCACCTATAAGCTTAAGATAGTTTTCTCCCACTTCCCCATTTCTGTTAAAGTTCAAGATGGAATAGTGCTAATTGAAAACTTCACTGGAGAGCGAAACCCAAGAAAAGCCAAGATAGCTGGAAACGCTGAAGTTAAAGTATTAAGCGAGGACATAATTGTGCGTGGAATAAACCTAGAAGACGTAAGCCAAACAGCTGCAAACATAGAGCAAGCCACAAAGGTGAAGAGAAAGGACCCGCGGGTTTTCCTAGACGGCATATACTTATATGAAAAAAGCGAGGGGATGGAGGATTGAGCAGTCAAAGCGTAGAATCAAAGCAGAAAGCCTTACAAGTTAGAATACGTGTGAAAAAGAAGAAGCCTGAATTTACGCGTCAGGAAAGCTGGAGGTATAAACGTTTAAAGGAAAACTGGCGAAGGCCAAAGGGAATAGACAACAAAATGCGGAGAAAGATAAAGGGTTGGCCTTCAACCGTTAACGTTGGCTATAGAGGGCCGAAACCCACTCGAGGGCTTCATCCTTCAGGATACGAGGAAGTCTTAGTCCACAATGTTGAGGAACTTAAAAAGATAAACCCGAAAACCCAAGCCGTTCGAATTGCCCACACAGTAGGCAAAAAAACAAGGACAAACATCATAGCCCAAGCTAGAAAGAAGAAGATAGTTATTCTAAACCTTAAAGAGACAATTGAAGAAGTTAAAGAGGAAAAACCAGAGGAAAAGCCGGAGGAGAAGGAAGAAAAACCAGAAGTGGAGGACAAGAAGCCTCTTGAAAAGCCTAAGGGAGGGGAGAAGAAGTGACAAGTCTTAAGAGTCAAAGGCGTTTGGCAGCGCAGATTTTGAAGGTTGGTCAGGGAAAAGTATGGATAGATCCTAACAGAATAGAAGATGTTGAAGCTGCAATAACAAGGGAGGATATTAAAAAACTGATACATGAAGGAGTTATTAAACCATTAAACGAGAAGGGAGTAAGCCGGGCAAGAGCTAAAGTTTTACATGAAAAGAGGAAGAAAGGCTTGAGAAAGGGGTCTGGAAGCAGAAGCGGTGCTTCAAAAGCAAAAATCTCCAAGAAAGAGGCTTGGATGAGCAGGATTAGACCTCTCAGAAGGAGGCTCCGGGAACTAAAAGAGGAGAAAGTGATAACAAAAGGCACTTATAGAAAAGCCTACATTATGGCGAAAAGCGGTAGGTTCAGCTCTGCAGCTGATATGGAACGCTACTTAAAGGCCCATGACCTTTGGAGGAAGCGCTAGCATGGCTTGGAGTTCACGTTACTGCGTTCCATATCGCCGTAGAAGGGAGGGAAAAACCAACTATAGGAAGAGGAAAGCCCTCATAGTTTCTGGAAAGCCAAGGCTTGTCGTTAGAGGATCCCTTAAAAACATACACGCCCAAATAGTTTTAGCCAAGCCTGGGGGAGACGTGGTTTTAGCTTCAGCTAACAGCAGGGAGCTATCCAAAAATTTCGGTTGGAAAGCCCCCAAGGGAAACCTGCCTTCAGCCTATCTCACTGGGCTTTTATGTGGACTGAAGGCTAAAATGAAGGGGGTGAAAGAAGCCATATTAGACATTGGACTTAGCTCTCCCTCTAAGGGTGCCAGGGTTTTCGCCGCTTTGAAAGGAGTGTTGGATGCCGGTGTAAGCGTCCCCCACGATGGGGAAAAACTTCCCGATGAAAAGCGGTTAATAGGCGAACACATAGCTGAATACGCTAAAATCTTATCCTCAAACCCTGAGAAGTACGCATTAACTTTTTCAAAGTATTTGGAGAATAAGGTTCAGCCTGAAAGCCTCCCAGAACACTTTGAAGAGGTTAAGAAGGCTGTTGCCGCTGCATTTAAGAGTGGAGGTGAAAGCCATGGCGGCTGAAAGAACTCAAAGTTTAGAGCAGTGGGTTCCTAAAACCCGTCTTGGAAAACTCGTTCAGGAAGGTAAGATAACTTCCATTGAAGAGGTTTTTACTGAAGGTCTCCCCATAAAGGAGCCTCAAATAGTAGACGCCCTCATCCCTGAAATCAAAGAGGAGGTTATAAACATAAGCCTTGTTCAAAAGCAGACAGACGCCGGGGAAAAGTCAAGATTTAAGGCTATTGTGGCTGTCGGAAACAGAGAGGGCTACATTGGGTTAGGCTCTGGAAAAGCAAGTCAGGTTAGAACCGCCATTGAAAAGGGAGCCGCCGAAGCTAGGCTTAACCTTATTCCTGTTAGACGTGGCTGTGGAAGCTGGGAATGTGGCTGTGGAAAGCCCCACTCAGTGCCATTTCAGGTTGAGGGAAAATGTGGAGGAGTAAAAGTAGTTATAGTTCCAGGGCCTAGGGGTTTAGGCATAGTTGCAGGCGAGGTTGCAAAAGTCATCCTGGGACTTGCAGGTATAAAGGACTGTTGGACTAGAAGCTATGGGTCAACGAGAACCGTTCCATCTTTAGCCTACGCCATATTCGACGCTTTAAAGAAAACCTACAGCCTCATAACCCCTATGGATTGGGTGAAGTAGTTGGTTGAAAATTTGAAAGAACGCAGATGCATTGCGGCTGTTAGGATTAGGGGAGTTATAAGCGCACCCCTCCAAGTTAGGGAAACACTGAAAACGCTGAATTTGAACAGGACAAACAGGGCAGTTTTAATTGATAATAGGCCATCTTTCGTAGGAATGCTTAAAACTGCACAGAACTTCATAGCTTGGGGTGAAGCTTCAAAGGAAACAGTAAACCTATTACTGAAAAAAAGGGGGAGGCTTGCAGGAAACAAAAATTTAACAGAAGAATACGCTGTAAAGGTTGGATACAAAAGCCTAGATGAGCTTGCAGAGGCCATATTCAATGGTGACGTAGAATACTGGAAACTGCCCAACATCCAACCCTACTTTAAGCTGCATCCTCCTAAAAAGGGGTTCAAAGGCAAAATAAAGAAGCCCTACGCTTCTGGAGGCGAACTTGGCTACAGAGGGGAAAACATCAACGAGCTTATAAGAAGGATGGTTTAGCTATACCCTTTTAAGGGTTTTGCGATACATTTTATAGCCTGTTTGAGGATGCAAAATGTTTAAGTGGAGGAAGAAGGCGTGAAGTGGCGGAGAAGCGAAAAACATCCAAGATGGTATAAAACCTTTAGAAAGCTGGATGAGCTTGAAAAAAGGCGTAAACCAAAATTTCACAGAGCTAAAATTTTTAATTTAAAGTTTGAAGGAAAACCCAACCTGTACAAGCTGAGAGCTTCAAAAGCTTATGGAAAAATCTCCTACAAAGAGCTGGAGCCTCTGCTTGACGTTTTTGAAGAAAGGGAAAGCATAAACGTCGTAGCTGAGCTTAAAGGCTTTAAGAAGGAAAATATTAAGGTTCACGTTGAAGGGCAAAAACTGGTCTTGTCGGCGAGGACTAAGGGACGCCGATATTATAAAAGTTTAAATCTTTTAAAGAAGGTGAATCCAGAAACAATACACACTTCATATAAGAATGGCGTGCTCGAAATTCGTTTAAAAAAAGCCTTAGAGGAAAAAGCTGTAAAAAAGGTAGCCTGACAAAAATGCCTCACAAGCTTAGAAAAACAAGGAAGAAACGCGGGTCGCGGACTCATGGATATGGAAGAGTAGGCCAGCATAGAAAGTCCGGATCTAAAGGTTATAGAAAAGCTGGACGCCACAAACACGGATGGACCTATGTTTTAAGATATGAACCTGAATACTTTGGGAAAAAAGGCTTTAAATCCCCTAAAGGCCTCAGAAGAGAGGCTAAAGTGATAAATGTCGGGGAACTTGAGGAGATTGCTGAAAAACTAGTGGCAGGCGGAAAGAAGGGAACAATCCTTATAGATTTAAGGAGCCTCGGCTACACAAAGCTTCTGGGAAGCGGAAAAGTTGCAAGGGCGTTAACTGTGAAGGTTGACTCATGCTCGAAGATTGCAGCTGAAAAAATAAGAGAGGCAGGGGGAGAAGTTTTATTAGAATCCAAAGAAACGGAGAGTAGCCGTTAAATTATGGCAGGTAGATTCCTAAGCTTTTTCAAGCCTCTGGCAAGGTTCATTCCAGAGGTTAAGGCTCCTGAGCGTAGAGTAGGCTTCAACGAAAAGCTGTTCTGGACTGCAATTGCGCTGATAATTTATCTTGTAATGTCCAGCAACGCCTGCCGCCTTTACGGAATTCCACAGCAGATAGAAGAGAGCCTTGCCCCTCTAAGAATAATTTTTGCCTCTGCAAGGGGCACTCTGATGGAGCTCGGCATAGGTCCCATAGTAACTGCAGGTTTAATTCTTCAACTTCTCGTGGGATCAGCAATAGTTGAATGCGACATGTCTAAGCCTGAAGATAGGGCGCTTTTCACAAGTGCAAGCAAAGTATTTTCCATAATACTTACAGGAGTTCAGGCTTCAGCCTACATAATAAGCGGGATGTATGGCACCCTTCCAGGTACAACTGCCATAATAGTCTTCCTACAGCTGCTGGCTTCCGGAATTATTGTGCTACTATTAGACGAGCTTCTCCAGAAGGGATGGGGTTTCGGCAGCGGTATAAGCCTATTCATAATGGCTGGAGTTGCCCAGCAAATATTTATGGAGTGCTTCTACCCAAGCCCCCCTGTAGATGAGTATGGAAGCTCAGGGATTTTTGTAGCTTTAATCCAATCTGCAATGGGTGGAAAACCACCGGCAGGGCTGCTTTTAAGGGGCAACTACCCCTCTCTTATAGGGTTTATAGCTACAATTGCAGCTTTTCTTGTCATAATCTACATGGAAGGGGTGAGAGTGGAGCTTCCCCTGTCTTTTGCAGGCTATAAAGGTTTCAGAAGCCGCTATCCAATAAAGCTGCTTTACGTTTCCAACCTGCCAGTTATATTTGCCTCAGCCCTGTTTGCAAACATATACTTCTTCTCGTACCTGTTATGGAGCCAGCCCTGGGGTAAGGATAACTTCTGGGTTAACCTCCTCGGAACTTACAGGCTGGAAGGCCAACAGTATGTTCCCTCAGGAGGACTTGTATATTACGTTACATCTCCAGGTAATCTTTCAAACGTTATGGCCGAGCCTGTAAGAGCAGCAGGATACCTGGCAATTCTCATAGCTTTCTGCATAATCTTTTCCCTCACATGGCTTGAAGTAGGCGGTTTAGGCCCTTCAACCGTTGCAAGGCAGCTTGTAGATTCAGGCATGCAAATACCTGGATATAGGCGGTCTGAAAGAGCAGTGGAACAGATTCTTAAACGCTACATTCCAGCTGTAACGGTTCTAGGAGGAGTAATTGTTGGTTTAATAGCTGGGCTTTCAGACTTTTTAGGAGTCTTCGGCTCAGGAGTGGGCATCCTCCTATCAATTGGAATAATATACCAGTACTATGAGATACTAGTTCGGGAGAGAGCAGCTGAAATGTACCCAGCCTTCAGAAGGCTTTTCGGAGGTTAATTTTCAAATGTCAATTTTTCCTCTGAAAGGCTTTAGCTGCTTTATTGAACAAAATGGTTATTAACGAGAAGGGATGAGTCTAAAAGGAGTCATGCCTATGCTTCCGGAAAGCATCCCTGGGTCAACAGTTTTCATATTCATGTTAGCTGCTGCAATAACTTTTTTAATGTCTCTTGCTAACCGCCTATTATCAGACCCTGAAAAGATTAAGGCTTGGAGGAAGGAGGTTCAGGAATACAGCGAGCAGCTACGCAGGGCTCAGAAAAGGGGAGATAAAAAACAGATTGATAAGCTTATGAAAAAGCAGCAGTATATTTTGCAGCTTAACCAGAAAATATCATGGCAGTCTATGAAAGTAACTTTCCTATTCATAATTCCGCTTTTTGTTGTTTGGCAATTTTTAGGAGCAATTTACGGTCCGAAAGAAATAGCTTATTTCCCTGGAGTTGGACCAACCCTCCCAATCCCTTTGTTCGGCGTATCCCTATACTGGTGGTATCTTTTATGCTCCTTCCTTTTCAACGCTGTTTTCTCACACCTTTTAGGATTATTAAGCGTGGAGTGACGTGAATGCCTAAACCTTCCCAACGTGTAAGAAGTCTTAAACGCATCCGTAAAGCTTTACCTGGGGGACGCAGTGCCACACATTATAAGGCTGAGGCTGCTGCTTCATTAAGCTGCGCTGTTTGCGGTGAACCCCTAGCTGGTATTCCAAAATTGCCTTCCGTAAAATTTCGCAAGTTAAACAGAACTAGAAAAAAGGTTTCAAGAATCTACGGTGGACAATTATGTCACAGCTGCCTGAAAACAGCTCTGAAACAAGCCGTTAAAAACTTAAGTCATGCTTGAGGCTTAGGATATGCCTCCGAAGCCAGTTGTCATATGTATCTGCGGTATGGCTGGAAGCGGCAAAAGCACTCAAGCGAAAAAGCTGGCTGAGAGGTACGGCCTTAAATACTATTCTGGAGGGGAAGCTTTAAAGGCCTTAGCTTTAGAAAAAGGCTATAAGCCTCGTGAGAAGGGATGGTGGGAAAGCAGGGAAGGCCTGTCCTTTCTTGAAAAAAGGGAGAAAGACTTCGACTTTGACAGAGCCGTAGACATGAAACTTCTCGAAGCAGCGAAAAATGGAAATGTTGTCCTTGACAGTTGGACAATGCCTTGGCTTTTAAACCAAGGCTTTAAAATATGGCTTGAAGCCTCCCTCAAAATAAGAGCGGAAAGAGTTGCCCAAAGAGATGGGATAAGCATAAAAAAGGCTTTATGGGCGCTTAAGAACAAGGAGGAGAAGACCAAGGCTATTTACAAGAGGCTTTACGGCTTCAGTTTAGGAGAAGACTTCACCCCATTCCATTTAATATTGGACACTGAAAGACTTAAGGCAGAAGAAGTTTTCCATGTTCTAAGCCTTGTCCTGGACAAAATAATTTTTAAGAAAAAACGCTTATTCACTTAGCCAGCAATTGTTTAAAACGCCTAAAATGGCGAAAAGCCCTTAAATTTTTAATCGGAAGGTGGCGAGTCTAAAGGTTGATGAACAAAATGAAGCTTGTGGCTTCATCTCAGAATGTCAGCATTCATTGTCCTGAAAATGGCAGGTTTTCCTTCTTTAACAGTCCCTACTACGCTCACACTTTGTGCAGTGCAGTTGACATATACCCCCCAATTAGGAATTTTGGCTGTGAAGCCATTTCCCCGGTAAGCGGTGAGGTTATTGGGTTGAAGGCTGTTGGGCATTTTCAGAGGAAATTTTTCGAATGTTCTGATAAGGACTACGTTATTCTCATAAGAAGCTCTGAAAACCCTAACGCGGTTGTGAAAGTACTACATGTTAAGCCCTCAGTGAATGTGGGAGACTTCGTTGCGGTAGGTGAAAAATTCGGCACGCTTTTGAGGTCAGGCTTCTTCGACTTTTGGACAGATCCCCACATGCATTTGGAGGTTAGGAACCCTTCGGATCCTTTGCGTGTAAGGGGGGCATATAAAATAGAAAGGGCTTTCAATTTGAAGGACATTAAAATGTTTGGCAAATTGGCCGGAGAGGTTGTTGAATGTAACCCTGAATACTCTTTAATTGCCTTAAAGGAGGAGTTGCCTTTCGGCATTCCTGTAAAGGTTGGTGACTGTGTGGGAATCTTGGACGGAGGGATTCCCCATTACGGGTTTTTCGGAGTTCACATAGAAAGGCTGAAGCCTATAGAGGCAGGGGAAGAAGTGAAACTTTGCGGAGAGACTTTGGGGAGGGTTGTATCAGTTTTCAGTGATTCATGCCTTGTAGCCGTTGATCCTTTAAGGTTCATGGTTGATGGCGTTGAAGTGGGCTTATCCCTATACTTTAACCTCTCTAAACCTTTTTTGAAAATTGTTCCGGGAAAGGCTGGAGAATTAAATTTAAAAATGTTGGATGAAGTTGAAATAACAATTTGTTCAGTTAGATAGACGAAGCTACCTCTTAAAATTCCATTCTTTTGTCGAATACTTCGTTTTAGCTAGTTTTTCAGCTGTTTCCTCTTCAAAATCTGTAACTTCTCCCGGAGACAATTCTATTTCGAAAGCTTTTTCGAAGCCTTTTGCTAGAGCTTCTTTCAGCTCCTCAAAGCTCACTTCCCTATTCAGGTAGTTTTTAAGCGATGTAACCCTCTCCTCAACTGCCTTAATCATTTTATCTCGGATTTTCTCGCTTGGAACTTTCAACACTGTGAACATCAATGAGGGGTTTACGTCTCGAAGTATGGTGCCGTGTTGGAGTATCACTCCTAAAGATCTTGTTTGTGCGTTTCCTGATATTTTCTTGCCGTTGACAACTATGTCGTTTATGGGCCTAAATTCAGCTGGAACTCCGAGAAGCCTTAAGCCTATGACAAGTCCAGAACAGATTTTCTGGTAGGTTTTCTGGAAGTCCGGCGATACAATTTTATGGTCAGAGTTAACTACAATGCTATATGTGAGTTCCCCATCGCGGTCATGGTAAACAGCTCCGCCTCCAGTGACTCTCCTCACGAAGTCAGTGCCTAGTCTCCTGCATGCTTCCACATCCACCTCTTCTTCCATGCTTTGAAAATAACCTATAGAAACAGCTGAAGGGCTCCACCTGTAGAAGCGAATTGTATTTTGAACAAGGTTCATGCGCCTGGCAGTCGAAACAGCCTCGTCAAGAGCCATGTTGTAGAAGGCGTTATTCAATCCTGTTTCAAGCAAACGCCATTTTTCACCCAAAATTCTCACACGCCTTCATTATGCATTTTATTAAATCCTCTATGGAAATTCCAAGGAGCACTATTCCATTATCCCTAACAAAATCGGTTAAAGTTTTTTCCAGACAATTCCTATCAGGCTTGCATCCTATTAATGAAGCTTCAAGTTTTTCAATAAGCTCCTCAGGATGCATGAAAAAGTCTCCAGTTATCTTTATCCTGCTTATCTTTCCATTAGATGTCTCCAGTTGAACCTTGATGAGTTTACCTCCTTCAACCTTGTACTCAATTTTAGGCAAGTTTACCCCCCTCCTATTTTGCCGAACGGAAATTAAAGTTTTTTGAAAAACATAGAGGAATCAAGAATTGTTAAACATTTTGAAAGGTAGCTTAATCTCCCTCTGTTATTTTTGGTTCTAAGGAAAATGTTGAAAAGTGGTGAAAACTGTTATATAAAAATGGATGGGGCATGTATTTCTTTGAATGCTTAAGTTGCGGCTTAAAAATTGAGGCTGCTCAACCTTATTACAGGTGCGGGAAATGTGGAGGTTTGTTAGAGTATAAATTTAATTCTGAGAAGCTTAAGTCAGGTAGATTTGTTGGTTCGTATTCTTTCTGGCGTTATAGGCATTTTCTGCCCGAGGTTAGGAATGTTGTTTCTATTGGCGAGGGCGGCACTCCAGTTCATTTGGCTGAGAGGCTTTGTGAGGCTTCTGGGCTGAGTCGTGTTTATTTAAAGGATGAAACTCGTAACCCAACTAATTCTTTTAGGGATAGGTGTGCTGCCCTCCTAGTTTCAAACGCTATTGACTTGGGATTTAGGGATGTTGTCTGCGCCACAAATGGAAACCTTGGGGCTTCCTTGGCGGCTTACTGTGCAAGGTTTGGGCTGGCTTGCCATGTGGTTGTTCCAAAGAATGTGGATGTTGGTAAGCTTGCCCAAATGTTGGTTTTCGATGCTTTTATTGAGGAGCATGGCGGTTTGGTTGATGACTCTTTAAAAAGGGCTGAAGAGCTTGCCTTGGAAACAGGCTGGTATCAAGGGTCTGTTGAGCTTAACCCCCTAGCAGTTGAAGCCTTAAAAACCATAGGTTTTGAAATTTTCGAGCAGCTAGGCGTACCAGACTGGCTTATTGTTTCTATGGGCAGCGGCGCTACGTTACACGCTGTTTGGAAAGGCTTCAAGGAACTAGAAGAGATCGGTAAAGCTGATCTCCTTCCGAGAATGGTCGGCGTTCAAGCTGAAGGATGCGCGCCTATAGTTGAGGCTTACATGCACGGCGTTCAAGAGCCCATAGTTAAGGCTAAGCCTTCAACTCATGCCCTTGCAATATTGGTTAAAAGCCCCTATTATTGTAAACCTGCGCTTAAAGCAATTAGGGAGTCTGGAGGAACAGCCGTATCCGTTTCAGACTGGGAAATTTTCACGGCTGAACAGGAAATTGCAAGACTTGAAGGAGTTTTCGCTGAGCCTGCAAGCGCAGCCACCTATGCAGCTCTTAAAAAACTTGTGAGTCAGGGAATTATTGGCGTCAATGACAAAGTTGTGTGTTTGATAACGGGAAGCGGACTTAAAGCCACAGATATTTTGCAAGCCTTAACAAAGAAGAGGAAAACAGCTGTTGTGGGTTTTGATTTGAGCACTAAGGAGAAAATCCTTAAAATCCTAAGTGAAAAGGACACTTATGGTTATGACTTATGGAAGAAACTTGGTAAAACCATGACGAGAGCCGCCATATACCAGCATCTAAACGAACTCTCAGAAAAAGGACTAATAATCAATTATAAGAGGCATGGAAAGAAATTTTTCAAGTTAACAGGGCGTGGTAAAAAGGCTTTAAAAGCTTTAGATAATCTGAAACTTTTGATTTAGCGAAAAACTGAAATAGTATAGCTGTAACTATACTAAAGGGAAAAAATGTATACTAAAATGTCATCCTTCGATTTGGCGGTTACGGCTGTGTTTACAGCCCTTGTTTGCGCAGCAACCATAATGTTTTCAATTTACGTTCCAGCCACCGAGGGGTTCTTCAACATAGGCGAGTCCATGGTTTTTCTAGCCGCTCTCCTTTTCGGGCCCTTAATAGGAGGCTTTGCCGGAGGGGTTGGCTCCATGATGGCTGACATCTTATTAGGTTTTCCTCAATATGCTCCAGCCACCCTAATTATTAAGGGATTTGAAGGCGCCGTTGTTGGAATGCTTAAAAAAAGAAATCCTAAGCTTAGCTCAACGCTTCACTGGAAGTTTTTAACCATGATTTTGGGGGTTGCTGCCGGAGGTTTATTAGGCTGTATTGGAGGGGTTTATTATAGCGGTGAGGTTGAACTTACATTAGGCTTAGAAGTTTTTAACCTTTACATTCCATCCTGGTTATGGATATTTTTAGGAATTCTAGCAGCCCTTCTTATAGCTGCAACGGGCTTTGTGACAGATCCTGAATTCGGCTGGACCATATTTTCCATAATTGTCGGAGGTTTCTGCATGGTTTTAGGATACTTCTTGTACGAGTTTTTTTTGATTTATCCCCTCTTTAAGATTGAAGCAGTAGCGGTTGCTGAGGTTCCAGTAAACATTGGGCAAATGATAATAGGTGCAATAGTGGCTTCACCTATAGTTAAAGTGGCTTGGCATGCGTTTCCACAATTGAAAGAAAAGTAGTCTATGATTATGGAGGTGGATGGTTGCATCTTCCTTTGGGAAAGGTTCCTGTTGAAATTTTAAAGGGAATTGTTTTTAAGAATTTAGGCTTTAAACGTGAGGAAGTTGCCTTAGGGCCTTCAGTAGGCTTCGACGGGGCAGTTGTAAATGTGGGCGATAAGTCTCTAATAACCTCTATGGATCCAATAACCGGGGCTGTTGAGCGTGTTGGATGGCTTGCAGTTAATGTTAACGCTAACGATGTTGCAACTTTCGGCGTTCAACCCTTTTATTTTTCCTCTTGCATTCTGCTCCCAGAAGGAGCTGATGAAAAAATTGTGGAGGATATTTGCCGCCAAATGGACAGGGCCTCAAAGGATTTAGAGATATCCATAATTGGAGGCCACTGTGAAGTGACGCCTGGGCTTAAAAACCCTATAGTCATAGGCTGCGCCATGGGAATATCCGTTAAAGGGAATTATGTTACTGCTGGGGGAGCAAAGCCAGGGGATAAGCTTATTTTAACCAAGGAGGCTGGAATTGAGGGAACAGCCATACTTGCAACTGAACGTTTCACTCAACTTTCAAAAATGGGATTAAACATAAAGCTGTTAAAGTCGGCCCAGAGCTTCTTCGAAAGGATAAGTGTGGTGAAAGAAGGGGTTTTAGCCTTCAAAACAGGTGGGGTGGACGCAATGCATGACCCGACAGAAGGAGGGATATTAGGCGGAATAAATGAGATGGCTGACGCTTCAAATCTAGGCGTTAAAGTTTTTCTGGACAAAATTCCAGTTGCAATTGAAACCCGGAAAATCTGCAGCTTCTTCCAAATAGACCCTTTAAGGCTTATAAGCTCAGGAGCCCTGCTTATAGCTTCTAAACCGGAATCAACCGATAAAATTATTAAATGTTTAGAGGCTCAGGGAGTTAAAGCCAACGTTATAGGAGAGTTTTTAGAGGAAGCTGACAAACGCCTCATGGTTCGAGAGGATGGCGAAGAAGAGGTTCTTCCCCGCCCAGAGCATGACCATTTATGGATTGCATTGGAGAAATAGGGAACTCTGCGGGAAAACTCTAAATGTATGTCCGTTATGTAATAGCGTCAGGGTTGATGTTGATGGCTGAAGAGAAGGCAGATCCCGTTAAACTACATAAAAATGGAAATACACTTTATGAGTTAGGCAAATATGAGGAGGCGAAAGAAAGCTTTCTTCACGCTTCAGAGCTCTACATGAAAGCAAACAACTTCTTCGACGCTGCCTACTCCATTTTTAAGGCTGGAGAATGCTCCTTCATGCTTAAAGACTATGAGGGAGCTGTAGAAAAATTTCTAAAATCCGCTGAACTTTCATTTCAGAAAGGCTTCGACAGGTTTGGAGTAAGCGCATTAGAATATGCAAGAGACTGCTACAACGCCTTAGGAGAGAAAGAAAAAGCCAAAGAAGCTGAGGAGAAAATAAGGGAGAAAAAGGCAAAACTAGAAGAATCTTTTTAAACTTTTATACTGTTTGTAGCCTAACTCCTGACACTTCTAGGTTTTACCTTCTAAATTGTGTGACTTCAGTTACTTTTATGAAAGTCCCCATAGAGAAGGTTCATAACAGCGAAGCCTACATCTAACTTTTTGGCTAGGGGTATAAGGCGTTTATTAGCTTCAAACCTAGCAGTCCTCCAAATCTAAGCGTTGTTAACCACTTTTCTGCTTCTTCTTTGTTTATTAGAGATGGTTGGAAGCTGCCTAAAGAAATTGTAGAAACATGAATTTCAGTTTCGCTAAATCTCCTTTTTCAAGCTAACTGAAGACATCCTTTCAATATAGTGTATGCTTAAATAAATAAGTTGTTTAATGCTAAGAACTTGTTTAGAAGTTTATGGGGCAAGTTTATTATCGAGGCTTTATTGAAAAGTTTAGAGTGTGGGAAGGGGTTTTTGTGGCTGCGCTTTTTAGGGATTTGGCCGAGCTATGCGAGAAGCTTGAAGGCATGAGGAAGCGTACAGTTATGATTGGGTTGGTTGCTGATTTTTTGAAAAGCCTTAAGCCTGAAGAGGTTGAGCCTGCTGTTTCAATGGTTTTGGGCAGGCCTCTTCCAGAGCAGAGTCGTCGAAAACTTGAAGTTAGCTGGGCTACTTTAAGCGAAATAATAAAGCGTTTAACAGGTGTTGAATGGGAAGTTTTCTTAAGGGCTTTCAGCGAAACTGGAGATGTGGGTGCGGCTGCAAAAATTGTTTTTGAGATGGGTAGGGTTAAGAGGCAGGCGCTTCTGTTCGGTAGGGCTTTAACAATTTTGGAGGTTAGGCGCAGCCTTGAATTGATAGCTGAAAGTTCTGGTCCTGGTTCAAGGGAGCGTAAAGAACGTCAAATAGAGGCCCTTCTAAGCCTTGCCTCTCCTTTGGAGGCTAAATATCTTGTTAAAATTTTTATTGGAGAGATGAGGACGGGCTTCAGTGAAGGGTTGATGGAGCAGGCGGTTTCTAAGGCTTTTCAAATACCTTTTGAAACTGTTCAATGGGCATGCATGGTTATGGGCGACATAGGCCTGGTGGCGGAGACAGCGAAAACCATGGGTTTGGAGGGTCTTTTAAAGGTTGGTTTCACGGTTTTTAGGCCTGTTAAGCTTATGTTGGCTCAGATGGCTGGAAACTTAATGGAGGCTCTTAAAGAGCATGGGGGGAAGTCTGCTTTTGAATATAAGCTTGACGGGGCCAGAGTTCAAATTCATAAGAAGGGTGGTGAAGTGAAAATTTTCAGCAGGAGGTTAACTGATGTGTCTGAAAGCCTTCCTGAAATAGTTGAAACAGTAAGGGAGAACGTGAAGGCTGATGAAGCCATTATTGAGGGAGAAGTCATAGCTGTTGACGCTGCTGGAAACCCCCTTCCCTTTCAGCATTTAATGAGGAGGTTTAAAAGAATCCGTGAAGTTGAAGACATGGCATGGAAAATTCCTGTTAGGCTTTACCTTTTCGACATTTTATACTTGAATGGGGAAAGCCTAATTAAGCTTCCATATATGCGGCGTAGAAGCTTACTGGCTGAAAACGCTGGAAAAATACCTTTAACGAAGCAGTTGGTTTCAGAAAGTTTAGAGGAAGCTGAACTTTTCCTAAAGGAGGCTTTGACATCTGGACATGAAGGGCTTGTAGCTAAAAAACCTGAAAGCGAGTACACTCCTGGAATAAGAGGGAAAAACTGGCTAAAAATTAAGCCTTCTCTGGAACCCTTAGACCTCGTTATTGTGGCGGCTGAGTATGGTTATGGAAGGAGGCGAAATTGGCTTTCAGACTATTATCTGGCGGCCCGCGACCAGGAGACAGGGGAATTCTACACTGTTGGCAAAACTTTCAAGGGACTAACAGACTCTGAAATCATAGAGATGACTCAACGCCTTAAACAATTAACAATAAGAGAGAATTACCGCAAAGTTATCGTGACTCCTAAAATAGTGGTTGAAGTAGCCTACAACGAAGTTCAGAAAAGCCCAAAATACAAATGTGGCATGGCTCTAAGATTCGCCAGAATAACACGCATAAGAGAGGATAAAAGCCCAGAGGAGGCTGACACAATTCAGAAAGTCAAGGAAATCTATGAAAAACAATTTTTAAAGAAAGGCGATATAAACCTTAAAACATAATATAAAATTTAGAGAGGGCAGAGGCTTATGGTTAAAGCTGGCGAAGACCTGTTTAAAGAGTTTTACAAACGGCAAATTGTAATGAAAGAACTTGGCCTAAAAGGACAGGAGAAGCTTCTGAATTCAAAAGTGGCTGTTGTGGGACTGGGCGGTTTAGGATCAGCCTCATCGCTTTATCTAGCCAGAGCAGGAGTTGGAAAACTCCGCTTAATAGACAAGGACAAAGTTGAAATCCACAACCTCCACAGACAAGTTTTATACACACCTAAAGACGCAGGCCGCCTAAAAACCGAAGCTGCATCTGAAAGACTTAAAGAGTTAAATCCTTTCCTAAAAGTTGAAACCTTCCAGGAAAGCCTAAACGCCACAAACGCAGAGCGCCTCCTCAGCGGCGTAAACTGCATAGTCGACGGCTTAGACAACATGCAAACCCGCTACATACTAAACCGCACATGCGTAAAACTTAAAATCCCATACATATTCGGCGCAGCAGTAGGCATGGAAGGAAACCTTTCAGTTTTCACCCCACCGGAAACCCCATGTCTAGAATGCATACTGCCCAACATAGACGACAAAAACCTTCCAAAATGTGAAGTTAGAGGCGTCCTAGGACCAACACCTGGAATAATAGGAACAATGCAAGCTATAGAAACAATAAAAATCCTAACAGGAATAGGCACACCCTTAAAAGGCAAACTTATGATATGCGACTTCAGCGACACATACATAACAACAATAGACATACAAAAAAGAGAAAACTGCCCCACATGCCAAACAAAATAAACATTTAAAAGCAAAACTTATCCATAACCCATAAAACCTTTATTGAAGACAAGAGAAAATCAAAATGGAAGAGCCGGGGTGGCCGAACGGTTCAGGCGGCTGCCTGCAGAGCAGCTACATGTGGGTTCAACTCCCACCCCCGGCTTTTTGGCATAAACCCCCGGTCTGCTGGCGAACCCCCGGTTTTCCGGCGAACCCTCAGACAGTTGCTATTTCCGTTTTCTAAACAGTTTAACGCCTTCAACGTCGCATATGTATTCAAAGCCTGCCTCTATGAGTTCGGTGGCTTCTTTAACGTTTGTTGCAGCTTTGCATATGTATTCGTCGTTTTCGAAGCTTACAAGCTGCGTGTAGATCAAAGTGTTCTTGATGTTTTTGTGGCCTAATAGCTGCATGACGTAGAGTATATCTTTGGTTCTGTGGTATTCCATGGTGGCTTTCCAATGGCGGAAGGTGTGAAATGTCACTTGTAGTAGCCTTGGGTTTCCAAGCTTCTTTGCAAGCAGCCTACGCGATCTTTGGAAGGATCTTGCGAAGCCTCTAATGGGGTAGTCTCCGAAAACCCTGTCTGATTTTTTGGGAAGCATGGAAAGCATCGCCAGCAATTTGCTTGAAACTTTGAATATTCTCGGGTTGCTCCCTTTTTCAGGAGTAATTCTTATGGTTCTATTGATGTAGTCAATGTCTACCCATTCGATTCTCCATGCTTCGCCAGCTCTGACAGCTGTTTCTTTCAACAGTTGGAGGAACGCCGCCATCTTTTTTCCGCAGCCTGCGATTAACTGATCTAATTCGGATTCAGCTGGGATGAAGGGAAGCTTAGCTATTCTCTTGTATTTAGGCGGATCCCATTTTCCTCCAAGCATTGAGAGAAAGCTAGTGTAGGCTTCTACGGCAAGTTCCTTTCTCCCTTCGCTCCAAGCGTCCTGTTTTGATATTGTCTCTTTAACCGACTCCGGATCCAAAAGATTGGCTCCGAGAGTTGCCAAGCGTTTTAAGAGCTTAACACGCCCCTCAATAGTGGCTTTTGAGTATCCTTGTTTCAGCAGCCAGAAGCTGTATTCAACAATTTTCGCTGTAAACTCTTGAAGGGTGGGTTTCCCCTCTGGAATTCTTACGGCTCCCGCAGGCCCGCTTTTATTCGGGTTTTCCACCGCGGCCAAGGTTTTCGCCGCCTTAAGGGCGGAGGGCGCTC
>JBBITX010000008.1:0-28716 GCA_037440545.1 Candidatus Bathyarchaeota archaeon | reverse complement strand
ATGGATCAACCTGCCTAACAATATGCAACAACAAACCCCTAGCCACATGCCCAGTAAAAAAAGGCAAAACCACACTTTTCTCACCATACAACTCCAAACCAATCTCAACAGGCAAACATACCAACTCCATGAAATTCGTATACCACAAATAAACTAAGCCTAAATTGCAATTAAAACTTTAAAGAGTGAAAAGAATATTTCGTTAGTTGCTGCTAAGCGATTTTGGGTTTGGCGTTTGGTTATTTCTCTGTGTTATTCAGCGATTTTTTTAAGCTGTCTTTCATACATTTTTATTATTTCGTTTGTTGTTGTGGCGTCTTCTGGTGACTTGTCGATCCTATAGTTTCCTGTGAACCTTGGGAAGCGTATGGCTAGTCCGCTTCCTTTTCTTACGGTGTTCATGGCGCATGTGTGAATTGGGCTTAGGGTTATCTCTGCTCCTAGTACTTCTATTACAACTGCAGGTTCAAACCAGACGTCAGCCTCAATTGTTGAGTTTATCCTGGGATGTTTATGGCTTATTAAATGTTTCTTCATCATTCCTGGAAGTTTGGCTAAGTCTTCATCTGTGAAGCCTGTTCCACATTTTGTAACAGTTTCGAAAGTGTCGTTTTCAGGGTTATATGCGGCAAGTAAAAGGGCTCCGTAGGTTCCTGCGCGTTTTCCCCTCCCATGAAAGGCTCCGACCACTACTAGGTCCACTGTGTCTGTCATTTCGCTTTTGTAGTCTCGTTTATATTTTATCCAAAGCCACCCTCTGGCTCCGGCCTGGTAGACTGAGTCTTCTCCAACCGACTTGCATACTAGGCCTTCACATCCATCTTCTATTGCCTCTAAGAAGAAGTTTTCAAGTTCCTTGGCGTCATTTGTTATTATGTGCTTGGCTATTTTCACCCTTTCACTTTCTTTAACAGCCTTTTCAAGAGATTTACGTCTGACCGGGTAGGGTTCAAGGGTTAAGTCTTGTCCATCAACGTATAAAGCGTCAAACATAAAAAGCGAAACGGGATATTCCTCCATAGCCTTTTCAATTCCATATTTGCGTCTTCTATGCATAAGCTCCTGGAATGGACGCATTTCACCTGTGTCTTGATCTATTGCCACACATTCAGCCTCCAATATTGCTTCTTTCGCTAAAACATGGTTTCTTAAAAGTTGTATGGCGTCTGGATACTGGTCTGAAATGTTTTCTAACCGCCTTGAAAATAACACTATTTCCCCGCCCTTTTTATGAATTTGAACTCTTTCCCCGTCATACTTGTATTCTGCTATGCATTGGCCTCCTAGCTTTTCAAGTATTTCTTCAGGTGTAGAAAGCCTTTCAGCAAGCATGGGCCTTATAGGCTCGCCTACAACAACCTTAAACCTTTTTATACCTTCTATTCCCTCTTCAGCTAGAACTCTTGCCACCCTTCCAAGATCTGAGGATATGTTGTACGCCCTCTCTATTAGTTCACGGGCTTCCTTTCCGCCGCCGTATGCTATGGCTAAAGCGTCTAACACAGTCATGTCAGCTATGCCGAGTCTAAGGTTTCCAGTTACAGTCCTCATAATGTACTTTGCCTCTTTCGGAGTGGCGTCAGCTAAAAGTCCAGCCAGAAGGGAGATTTTCGCTTCTACAGCTCCTGAACCTGAAGCTCTAGCCATCTTGTCCAAGGTTTCATAGACTTTTTGAACTGTTAAGGGTTTCTGGAAGAATGTAACCTGCCTCTTTCCAGAAATAAAATTTTGAGCTGTCTCTCCAATGTCTCCTGTTTTCTTCAAGTCCCCCTCAATTTCCGTTTCCCTTCTTCCAGAAGCCCTTGCAAGGGCTTTTATCGCCAGTCTTTCTGCAACTCCTATTTCAAGCTTAACAAAGTCTGGGTAAATCTTTCCCTGGGTTAGGTATACAACCTTTCCAATTATTTCTTTAGGGGTTCTTCTAAGAAGCTCTACGAGGAGGTCTGTCATTTCAAGCCTTTTCGTTGTAGCCTCAATTTTTTCATAAACCTCAGCAATGTCCGAATAGTTCAAAACAACTCCTCAATTGAATGGAAACAGCGAAGTATATTAAGTTTAACAAACTCTAATGAAAAATGCGGGGAAAAAGCTTTTAGTTTATGCGTTTAGCCAGCTTATCCTCCTGGCGCTCCATGGAATGGAACGTTTTTCCATAGAATTTCCCACCAGTCTTCCTCCGTTATTGTCTCTCCGCGGACTAGTATCTCCATAATCTCCCTTAAGAGTTCATGATGCCTTTTCTCATCAGCCCATATGGCGGTTAAAAGCAGCTTAACCTTCCCATTTTCAATTTTGGGCAAGATTTCCTCTATCTTCTCAACTAGTTCAGCCTCTATTTTCACGTGTTTTTCCAGTAAGCTTCTATGTTTTTCAAGCTGTTTCTGCGGCAAAGCCTGAGGAACTGTTGTTAAAAGCTTTAAGGCTGCATCATACATTTCAGCATGTTTAAGAGAGTCTAGGGATATTCCCCTTAAAACGCTTTTAACAGGTGGGTTTTGCATATCCCGTAAAGCTTCGTTAATAGAGTCTACAATTTCATTTTCAATTTTTATCTGCATCTTTATGAACTCTAAAAGCGCCTTTTCAGATGCCAAAAATTCACCAAAATAAAATGTTTTATCTGGGAAATAAAGTTTGGGGTTAGTTAGGTTTAGGCTAATTTTTCAGCTATTCTTCTTCCAAACTCCTTACACTTCTCTATTCCAGCTTGGTCTGGCGCGTACTTTAAAAGAAGTGGAGGCTCTGGAACTTCCATTTCAAATCTGTTCTTCATTATTTCTATAATAAGCCTAGGAGCTTCACCACTCCAACCGTAGGATCCGAATGCTGCCCCAATTTTCCCCTTCAAAACAATGTTTTTAACGGCAGCTTCTTCAAAAAGCTTTTTCATGTCTACTGTCATGTCATGGTGGTATGTGGGGATTCCGATAATAATAGCGTCAAAACCCATAAGCTTTTCAGGATCAGCCTTAAAAGCTAATTCGACATCAACTCCCTGAACTGTTTTGGCTCCTTCAACAACGGCCTTAGCCATTTTTTCAGTGTTTCCAGTTCGACTATAATAGAGCACCAAAATTTTTGGCATAAAATTCACTTAAATTTATTTTAATGCTTTCTCAAGCCTGTGCCTTACAGTTTCCCAGTTAACTATTTTCCAGAAAGCTTCCACAAATTTTGCCCTATCGTTTTTATAGTCTATGTAATAGGCGTGTTCAAAAACGTCTATAACCATTAAAATTGGAAAAGACGGAAAAACGTTCATATTATGCTTTTCCACCTGCATTATTACAGGCCTATCTGTCTGTCTGCAAATGGTTAGAGCAGCCCAACCTGAACCTTCAACGGTTAAAGCTGCCTGTGTAAACTCTTTCTGAAACCTTTCGAAGCTTCCAAACTCCTTCTCTATATAATTGCCTAAAACTCCTTCAGGCTTACCTCCCCCTATGCTTGGAGGTGAAAGGTTTTCCCAGAAAAGTGAATGTAGCAAATGACCGCCAATGTTGAAGGATAACTCTTTAAGGGTGGATTTCAAATCTAAATCCACGCTTTCCCTGCGTGCCTTCTCAAGCCTTTGAATAATGGCGTTCGCGCCGTTAACATATGCTTGATGATGCTTGCTGTGATGTATACTTAGCTGCACTTCAGAAATGTAAGGTTCTAAATCCTTATAACCGTAAGGAAGCTCAGGCAAAACATAAAATTTTAATTGTTCCATTAATAAAACCCAAATTAAATTTGACGCATTTTTTCAACTTTTCTTTATAAACAGGTCTTTTGACGCCCTGCATATTGGGCAAGTCCAGTTTTCAGGCAACTCTTCGAAGGGTGTTCCCGGTTGAACCCCGTTTTCTGGATCTCCAACTTCAGGGTCATAAACATATCCACATAATGAGCATTCCCATTTGTCCAAATTTCCACCCTCCAAAAAGGTTAAGGGAGTTTCTTTTTGCATAGGAACCAGTCGACGCATTCGTAACCTTCTTGCAGGCGTTTTTCAGCCTCTTCCTGGGTTGACGGAGCTGGCACTATTACGCTGTCTCCAGGCTTCCAGTTTGCAGGAAGTGCCACCTTATATTTATCAGCGGTTTGTAATGCATCTACGAGCCTTAAGATTTCCTGCATGTTCCTTCCAACGTTTAGTGGATAATGTATCATGGCTCTAAGTCTCATTTCTGGGTCTATTACGAAAACGCATCTTACCGCTGCCGTTGTACTTTGGCTTGGATGTATCATTCCAAATAGATTAGCAACCTTCATGTCTAAGTCAGCGATAACTGGGAAGGGTATTGTCACTCCAAACTTCTCTTTTATTGTTCTAACCCATGCTATGTGGGAATAGACGCTGTCGATGCTTAACCCGATTAGTTGCACGTTACGCTTTACCAGCTCATCGTTTATCTGTGCGAAGGCAACAAACTCTGTTGTGCATACAGGAGTGAAATCCGCTGGATGGGAAAACAGTATAACCCACTTTCCCTTAAAGTTTGAAAGTTTTATTTTTCCATGAGTTGTAACCGCTTCAAAATCTGGCACTGTTTCGCCAAGCCTTGGCAACTTTAATTCTTCAACTTTTTCTTCCATTTTAAACATCTCCTCTCTCCTAATTTCGGACAAAACACTTTTATCTCAGTAGTCCTTTATATATTTTTCGCAACAAAAAAGACGAAAAATAAACTAATTAATGCTGAAATCGTAAAAGATGGTTTAAAATGGTCGAAGTAGACGAGTTAGACAGCAAAATTCTAAAAATGCTCCAGGAGGACGGCAGGCAATCCTTTACTGAGATTGCCGAGAAACTCAGATTAAGTGAATCCACGGTTAGGAAAAGGGTTCAAGCCCTGCTTAAGAAAGGCGTAATTAAAAAGTTTTCAGTGGAGTTGGATCCAGCTAAGATCGGCCTAAACAGAGTTGCCATACTAGGCATAGACGTTGACCCAGAAAAGCTTTTAGAGGTTGCTCAAAAAATATGCGAGGTAAAAGAGGCTAGATGGGTTGCCACATGCACAGGAGACCACATGATAATGGCTGAAATCTGGGCAAGCGATGCCAAAGAGCTTACAGGGATTATATCCGAGAAAATAGGGGTAATTGAGGGTGTTAGGAAAATCTGTCCAGCCATAATCCTGGAAAAACTAAAGGATTAACTTAAATTCTAGAAATGTTTTTATTCCCAAGCTTAATGCCATCCTATTTGACGGTGAACGTTTGGGAAAACTTGCAGAGCTAAAACTTGCAATGGGCACTGCTGTGTTCTTAGCAGCCTTCATATTCGCCTTATTCCTCACAGCCATCATGCTCATTTTAAGGTTAAGCATAATATACGCAATAGTAGGCACGGGGCTCTTCATATTTATAGAATACCTAATCGGGCCTTCTATTGTTAAGAGTTCAACGCGGCTGCATTATTTAGAGAAGGGTGAAAACCCATGGCTTGAAAACACCGTAAAGGAGCTTGCTGAAAAGGCTGGGATACCCATGCCTAAACTTGCAATAGTTCCAGATGCAACTCCCAACGCCTTTGTATTTGGCAGAACAGCTAAAGATGCAACTTTGGCTGTTCATGAAGGGCTATTAAAAAACCTAAACAAAGAAGAGGTTAGGGGAGTAATAGGCCACGAGCTAGGCCACATAAAACATAAAGACTACATTGTAATGACCGTGCTTTCGGCCCTGCCGCTACTCGCCTATCTCATTGCACGGGGCACATGGGAGGCTGGAAGGTGGGCTACTTCAACCAGGAGAAAGGATGAGGGCAGCGTAAAAGCAGGTTTAATAGCCGTAGCTGTAATCTCCTACATAGTATACATCGTAGCCCTAATGATTGTTATGAGTCTAAGCAGGCTGAGGGAACATTACTCAGATGCTTATTCAGCATACATCACAGGTTCCCCTAGAAGTCTTCAAAGTGCCCTTACCAAAATCACATATGGCCTTTCCCTTTCACCCAACCCGCCGTCAGGAGTGCGGGCCTTCTACATTGGAGACCCAGCTATGGCTAAGGAGGAAATCTCATCCATAATGGAGAAGAAAGTGGAATACGACTTAGACAGGGATGGAGTTTTAGATGAGAGGGAACTTGAAATGGCAATGGAAAGGGAGGCTAAATCCACATGGGCCAAGATAAACACTTGGTTTTCAACACATCCACCAACATTTAAACGTATAATTCTTTTACGTGAGATAGAAAGGGAGATGGAAAGCGGAAAATTCACAGAGAGCCGCATCTACACCCACATATAAGCCTAAGAAAGACATGCGCCTACGAAATTCAAAAAAGCCTCAGTTTCATTGTTTCTTAGGTTTAACTGGAAAACGCCGTCAACCCTGTTTTTTGCAAGGGTTAAAAGGGCTTCATCTAACTCCCTATCAACGTATACTAATATGCACTTGGCCTCAGGCTTCCAGTCTTTGAGAAGGATGAATGAGGCTAAGGCTGTTTTCAATCTGGAAGAGTCAAGCTCAACCTTAGCGTCAAAGACAATTTTAGGGTCAACATAATCTTCCTCTTTTAACCCTATGGAAACGTCAAATTCAACAGCGTAGAATTTCTCAGACTTCCTCCAAACAACACATTTTTCACCCCAAAAAATTTTTAATGAAAATGGGACGTCAACCCTTCGCTTTATTAAACGATAAATGTATTCTTCAAAGGCGTAGGCGCGGAACTTACCGAAAAACTGAGCTGCTCCAATTAAATCCTTGTTCAATTTTATCGTTTCGTTAAATTCTAAAAAATCTTTCAAGCTTAAGGTTTTAATCCACCTATAATAAAGGTTTTCCAAAAGTTCTCCAATTTCCCTCTTAGCCTCATCACTGCTCAGGCGTAAATCCTCTATATATTTTAATGCCCTCTTAACCCTTGTCAACGCTCATCATCCTCATTATGAACAAATCTTGCGTAAAGTAAATTTATTACTTTCAATGCTAACTGGAGGGTGAGAGGGTAAAAAATGAGGGTTAAACTTCTCTGTTATACGTCAAACCCGGAAGTCATATGTGGAGCTGCAGCCCAAACATCGTTTAAAAGCGGATACCCATCTGAAATTTTCGAAAAAACAAATTTAGAGAAGGCGAGAAAAACTGTTACACGGGTCACAGGCTACGGACACATGTCTGTAATTGAACATGCATCCTTCACCTTCAGCCTTGAGGATGTTTCAAGGGCAATGACACATCAGCTTGTAAGACACCGTTTAGCATCCTACACCCAGCAAAGCCAGCGGTATGTAACTTATGACACTTTGAAAAAATATGTGACTCCGCCAAGCATAGCAAACAGCCCAGAAGCAAAAAAGATTTTTGAAGAAACATTAGAGACTATCTCTGCATCTTACAATAAGCTTTTAGAGATGGGAATCCACAAAGAGGATGCAAGGTACATCCTTCCCAACGCTGCTAAAACAAACATTGTGGTGACGATGAATGGCCGTGAACTCCGTCACTTCTTCAACCTTAGATGCTGCATGCGCTCCCAATGGGAATTGAGGGAAGTTGCAACAGAAATGCTAAAACAAGTGAGGAAGGTTGCCCCATCACTTTTCGAAAATGCAGGACCAACATGTGTTGAGCTGGGCTACTGTCCAGAGGGAAAACTGAAACCCCCAGAATGCAACATTGAAGAAATAAAGCAGCGTTTCAAAAACCTGTAAAAAACCGTTCAAGCGGTTTAAATGACTATAAAGTATAGGGCGCATGCAATTACAACAAAATATTGGAGGCCTGGAGAAAATTATATAAAAGAAATATTAAAAGGCGTTGAGGGAAAAATAAAAGACGGAGACTTCATTGTCATTTCTGAAAAAGCAATTTCAACAGCCCTAAACAACATAGTTGACGAGAACCAGGTAAAACCAAGCTTAACAGCCAAAATTATAGCAGGCTTTTGGATGCCTAAAATATGGGGCTACATCCTCGGCCCCATATGCCATTTAAAAAGGAAGCTTATCAAACAAATACGCACATATCCAAAAGATGAGGGAAGCCGCCATAAACAGGTTGCATTACAACATGCAGGTCTAATGCAGGCCTTAATGTTCGGCTCTGAAGGAGGAATTGACGCAAGCAACCTACCATACTCCTATGTAGGATTGCCATTAAAAAACGCTCAAAAAATCGCTGAGGAACTATCCAACAAAATACTCCAAACGTTGAGAAGAAAAGTCTGCGTTATAATAGCAGACACAGACAAAACTTACACTTTCAAAAACTTTCATTTCACACCACGCCCAAACCCCATAAAGGGCATACATCAAATCGACGGTTTCATAGCCTACGTTATAGGAAGAATGCTGAAACTGAAGAAAAGGGCGACGCCCATAGCTGCATCCGAAAGCAAAATTTCCGCAGAGGAAGCTTTAAAAATAGCTGAACTCGCAAACAGAATCAGAGGTTACGGGGCTGGCAGAACTGTCTGGGATATGGCTGAAAAATTCAAAGTTAATTTAGAAGAAGTAAGTTGGGAAATGCTGGAAAAAATAAAACATAAACCAATAGTGATAGTTCGCGTGGGCTTCTCCCGTTAAATCCCCTTTCCTGTTTTTCTAGCCTTCAATTCTATAAACTCTTTAAAACTGTTGTGATTTTGGGCTGTATAAAAGGGACTAGGGCTCACCCTACACCTCCCAACCACTCCAACCATTAACGTAAGCTCTAAAATTTTCGCCAATCGGTGAAAATATCGAAGCCTTGTCTCAAGGCCCGTAGGTGCTTACCCCTCTTTAGCATAGGGCTATGTTCATGAGGGGTGTTTCTGCACAGTTTAGGCTCCTAAAAGGGTTAAAAATTCCACTTTTAGAAACTTTGTAGGCCCCTAAAGCATTGAGAAAACTTTTCTAGGGTCCAGGGATTTGAACCCCTTAAAGGGCCGCTCTTTTGTTTGAACAATACCCGCGTGTTTTGTTTGAACAATTCGAAAAGAAGTTATTTTCAAGTTTCTTTTTGCGTTTTAAGCCTTTCAACGCAAACGGTTTAATTGTCCAAAAATTGTCCATTGAACAATTAGGCAGGGCTAAAGGAATGGGATAACATTGTAAAGACACGTTAAATCTGGCTGAACCAGTTGAGAAAGCGAAACTGATAAAATATGGATCGAATATGTAACAGGCGAGTATTGAGATGGAGGAAAAATATTCAGAAAACGAAAATAAAAAGTAAACACTAAACAGAAAAGTAAAATGAAAATCAATAGTTATCGTTAGAACAGCTCCGCATAAACAGCCTCCAAATTCAATGTGAAATTATGAGAACTCTATAACTTTAGCTTAAGCATAAATTAATGGGTTCACTATTCATATTTGAGGGTTAAAATGATCAGCAGGGTTGCCATAGTAAAATGTGATAACCCAGTTGATTCAACGGTTAAGGCTCTTAATATGGTTAAGTCAGATTTGGGCTATTTGTTTTCTTCTGAAAAGCCAATTTTGATTAAGCCAAATTACATAAACGCTAAGCATCCCTCAACAGGAATAACTACAGACAGCAGAGTAGTAGAGGGGGTAGTCAAATTCCTGAAGGAGCATGGGAAAGAAAATATTATAATTGGTGAGGGAAGCGGGTGGGCAGACACATTGCAAGCCTTCAAAGTTGCAGGAATAGACAAAGTTGCCGAACGCTGGAACGTTAAACTCTTAGACTTGAACAAGGATACATTCATAGAAGTTTATCCCCCTAACCCTTTTGCACTTAAAAAAGTTAAAGTGGCTAAAACCGCCACTGAAACCGTTATAGTCAGTGTTCCAAAACTGAAACTTCACAGGATTGCCATGGTTACATTGGGATTAAAAAACATGATGGGCGTTTTAGCCTCTAAAGGATCCATGCATAATGGACACTTAAATGAGAATATAGCGGATTTAGCCTCCATAATTAAGCCTAGCTTAACGGTAATCGACGGAGTAATAGCTGGAGAGGGACATGAAACAAGCGGAAACCCTGTTGAAATGAACTTGGTAATCTCTGGAACAGACCCAGTAGCTGTAGACGCTGTAGGCTCAGCGGTTATGGGGGTAAACCCGACGGAAGTTAAACATCTGGTTCTAGCGGAAAGAAAAGGCCTTGGAACATGCGACTTAAATAAAATAGAAGTACTAGGCGAACCTGTGGAGAAGGTTCAGCGTAAATTTAGAAGATCCATATCATCAAAGATCCTCTCCAATCTCTAAATGTGAGCGCCTAACTTAGAAGGCTTTGAAAACATTCTAGTTTAAAGTTAACTAGAGCCTGCTAGTCCTCCTCCGTCAACGATTAATGCTGTACCTGTTATGAATGAGGATGCGTCGCTTGCTAGGAAAAGAGCTGCCTGAGCTATTTCTTCAGGTTTGCCTACTCTCTTAAGCGGTCGCGAGGCTGAAGCTGACAAAAATTCTTTGAAACTTATGCCCAGCTGTTCAGCCTCATTTCGAAGCATAGGCGTGTCCGTATCTCCTGGACATATGCAGTTCACCCGAATATTTTGTTCTCCATGATCTATGGCCATAGCCTTAGTTAAAAGCACCACCGCTCCTTTCGAAGCGCAATATACTGCAGCTTTTCTCCCACCCGCCAATCCCCAGCCAGACGCTGTGTTAATAATTACGCCTCCGCCTGCCTTGGCCATTAACGGAATTGCGTACTTCGAAAATAGAAAAACAGACTTGACATTAACAGCCATAATTCTGTCCCATTCTTCCTCGCTTGTCTCTAGAACAGAAGCTCTTCTAATAATGCCTGCGTTATTGAATAGAATGTCCAGCTTTCCGAAAACTTCAACGGCTTTCTGTATAGCTTTCCGACAATCCTCAGCCCTTGAAACATCAGCCTTTACAAAAATTGCCTTGCCATTATCTCTGGTTATTTGTTCAGCCACATCCTGTCCTTCTGCCTCTTTCAAGTCTACAACTACAACAGCCGCTCCTTCTCGGGCGAAAAGCATTGCAGCTGCACGGCCAATCCCTGAAGCCCCGCCAGTTATTATCGCCACCTTCCCATTTAAAATTCCCTTAGACTTGTATTTCGTATCCTTAAACATTGAGGACCCCTTACATGGCGTAAAATGGGTGAAAAAGATTTAAAGTTTGAGCCTTAACTGTAACAGAAGCAGTAAATTATCAGCTTATGGTATGAATGGCGTCGTTTACCCTATAGATAGCTTCATCTTTGTATCCTGTTACTACGCGTATATGGCCTTTTAGCATGTGATCCACATCCTCGTCTCCTGTGTCAACTAGGAAGGGCTTTCCTTTTAGAGAGTTTAATTTTCCAGGTGTAGCTACAACTATTATGTTTTCTCTGCCGACCTTTTTTATTACTTTTGGGCTTATCTGCTGGTTTCCTCTGCCGAAAATGAAGCCCTGTCCTCCTATCGGCGTTACCACTATTTTTGCTCTGCGCCCTTCTATGAGTTTCAATATTTGGGATTCATTGACGTCTACCCCAATCAGTTTCCCCATGAAAACGACGTCAACACCTACTAACGTCTTAGCTATGCCCATTTTTGAGGCTATGGCCTTAGTTGTTGTTCCAGGGCCAATAATGTAGATGTTCTCAGTGTCAGCTTTTATTGTTTCAGCCATTCTAAGTGCTATTTCCTCAGCTGCCTCGGCTTCCCCATCTCCACTCGGAACCTTTGCACTTTGAACTAGCCTTTTTTCAAAGGGTACGAGAAGGTAACCGTACAATTTCGGCGATACGACGCCTCTTCTTACGGCATCCTCGTCGATGTCCAAGACTTCAGCCTCTTTTAAAGGGCATTCTCCACGAAGGTATAAGACGGCAAGCTCACCAGCAGTTTTGGGGTTTGTCGAGAAAACTGCAGATTGAATTTTCACTCCGGCAGGTATTCCAAGGACAGGTACATCTCCTCCAACAGCGTCATAAATGTCCCTTGCGGTTCCATCCCCACCTGCAAAAAGTATGAGGTTTACGTTCATCTGCTGCATTTGCCTCGCCGCTTTTTTGGTATCCTCCGCTGTCGTCTCGCCCCTCCTAATTGAACCGATAACACTATGTTTAAAACCGCATTTTTCAGCTGCTTTGCCTCCCATCTCTTCCGGGTAGGTTATAAGCTCAACATCACATTTCATCGACTGGATTGTTTCTAACGTTTTAACCGCCCTATTAATAGACTCTGGCGTTGCACCCAACATCAAGGCTTTATTCTGTATCTCTATTCCATCGCTTCCCTTTAGGCCAACTCTTCCGCCTATTCCTGCAACTGGGTTAACAATCAACCCCAATTTATTTTCCTTCAATTTGTAAACAGTCAAAACTTAACCTGCCCTCTCATTTAAGTTAACTGCGAACTTTTCTCCTATAGGCTCTCCATGTCATTGACCATTGATTAGGGTCGTCTAAAGGGCCGTGAATAATTCTGTGGATTGTGCTGTTATGAGGGGCTTTTTTAACAATTTCAGGGTTTTCGTACGCCTCCTTAGCCACATGTTTAATTATTTCTATGTACTCGTCAAGTTCGCTTTTAGAGTATGATTCTGTAGGCTCTAATGTGCATGGTTCAGGCACTATCCATGGGTGGTGACTGGTCCAGTAGTGTACGCCGAAGTCTGCTGCTCTAATGCCAATTTCTTCAGAATGAACCCCTGTTTCTTTTGTTAGCTGTTCCCAGCTATACCTAACCTGTTCAATTCGCCATTTACCCTTGGCATAGGGTGCGGTTACTCCATGAATTTGCAAAATCTTTTTCATAAGGTAGTTGTTGTTGAGAACAGCTACCTCAGCCACTTCTCTTAATCCTTCTGCTCCTAGACTCATCACCCAAGCATAGGCCCTAACCACCACGGGGACAACACCGTACCAAGATCGAACCTTACCAATGGTCTTAGGCCTATCATAATCTAAATAGTATTTTTCACCGTTAAATTCAACAACTGGGACTGGTAGAAAATCTGCAAGTTCCTTTGTTACGCCAACAGCTCCGACAGCTGGGCCTCCGCAGCCATGAGGAGATGAAAATGCCTTGTGCAGATTAAAATGGCAAAGGTCGAAGCCAGCCTCTTTGGCGCGTGTTATTCCCAGTATCCCGTTGGTGTTTGCCTGGTCGTAGGCGCATATACCTCCAGCCTCGTGAACTATCTTTACAAACTCTTCAATTTTCGGGTTAAATATTCCTGTATCTTCAGGGTTTGTTATCATTAATCCAGCTGTTCTTTCCGATACAGCCGCCTTTAAAGCTTCAATGTCCGGATAACCTTCTTCATCTGGATATAAAGTGATAACTTTGAACCCTGCTGTTTTTGCGCATGCTGCATTTGAAGGGTGGGAAAATATTGTGGTTATAATTTCAGTTTTTTTATTTGCTTCCCCTCTTGATTCGTGGAAAGCCCTTATAATAGAAGCATTTGTATATATGGCTTGAGATCCTCCTCCAGGCTGGAATGAAAATTTGTCCAGACCTGAAATCTCTTTCAGTATCTGTTCAAATCTATACATTATTTCAAGTATGCCTTGAACTGTTTCCAGAGGCTGTAGTGGATGAAGTTCAGATACTTGAGGCATTCTTATAAGCTGCTCATTTATCTTTGGGCTGTACTTCATTGTACATGTTCCTTGGCCTACATCTATGTTCAAATCTGCCCCTAATGTCTCCTGAGACAACCTTAAATAGTGCCTCAAAACTCTCGGCTGAGAGAGTTCAGGAAGCCTAGGAGGAGTTTTCCTCCGCATCTTCTCAGGTATTGATGTGAGAACATGTCCAACCTCCATTTTAATCTCTTCCTCAACTTCTGGGGGAATTATTCCTCTCTCCCCCTCTGTGTGTAACTCAAATATAATGGGTTCATCCCATCTGGCCTGATGAAACCTCCTTAGCTTAGGCTTTCCATTTTCATACCTTCTCCTTGTAATGTCCTCCATTTTAGCCAACCACCTGTTTTAAGGCGTTGACAAGTCTGTCAATATCCTCTTTAGAGTGTACTTCCGTCACGCAATATAGGGCGCTGTTTCCAAGTTCTGGAAACTCTCTGGAAAGATCTTTTCCCCCAAATATTTTGCGCTTAAGCAATGCTTTATTAACCTCAGCCACAGACATGCCTGTATCGTCAAAGTTCACTACAAAATCCTTAAAATGCAGCGACTTGGAAAATGGACATTTAACACCCCTTATTTTAGACATTTGCAACATGGCATAGCATGTCCTTAACATTATGCCTTCGCCAAGTTCAAGCATTCCTTTAGGACCCATAAGCGCTAAGTAAACTCCTGCTGTAATTCCCCATAAGGCAGCAGCTGTCCCAACAAACTCTTTAGCCTCCTCCCTAAGCACAAATGATGTTCTTCCGAAGGCCACATCTCCGAATCCGTATTCCCCTTCAACGCATGTTGGAGCTATTCCGAAAAGTCTTGAAGGATACTCCCTGACATACCTCTCCTCATCTCTCGTTGCAATGAATCCTGCATGGCCCCCTCCGTACTGCATATGTATGCCAAGCGGCTGCAGGTCGCCGCACACTATGTCTGCTCCATACTCCACAGGCGGGGTTAATAACCCCAAAGAAATGGGGTCAACTCCTACAATGCATAGAGCGCCATGCTCATGGGCTATTTTAGAAATTTTATCCCCCTCAACCTCGACCACGCCGAAAAATGAGGGGTTCTTGAAGTAAACAGCAGCCGTTTCTGAAGAGATATTAGCCTCAAGAGAGCCTAAGTCAACCTGTCCTGTTTCATAATTGTAGTCTAAAAGCTTCACTTTTATGTTAGGCTTGCAGTAATCTTTAATTTTTGAAAGCTCATCCGAGCTTATGGCTCTACAAACCAAAACTTCTCTTCTGCCTGTAATTCTAGTTGCCATACGGATAGAGGTTGCGGCAGCCTGCATCCAATCGTATGTGGGAACATTGACAACATCCATGTTTAGAAGCTCACCCATCATGCTTGCATACTCGAAAAGCGCTTGAAACCTTCCATGATCCTCGTAAGGCTCACCCGCATAGGCTGTTAAAAACTCAGACCTCTGGTTTATCTCATCACAAACTGCTGGCACGTAATGTTGCCAGCATCCAGCCCCTAAAAAGTTGAGATACTCATTGCATGTCTTGTTCTTTAAAAGAAGGCCTTCAATATGCCTTTTCAAGGAGCTTTCAGATAATAACGGCTTTGGCAAATGCAACTCTTTCACTCTAAGGTTATGAGGAATATCTTCGAAGAAATCCTCAACACTTTTTGCTCCAATCTCCTTAAGCATTTTTTCTTTTACTGCAGGTACGGAATTTGGAATGTATGGATGTACTACAGGCTTTTCCCTGTCCATGTGACATTACCTTTTATGAAGTGTAAGTCCAAAACTTAAAAATTTAATCTATAAAATGCTATTGCTAGATTCTTCAGTTGTCAAAATCTCGGGAAAATAGAAATAAAGGTTTATGGATAATTCACAGCTGGTTGATGCTTGTTAAGGGTTGATGGTGAAAAGTGGAAAAGTGTGTTAAAGAGCTTGACGTCTTTTTTAATCCAAGCTCAGTGGCTGTTGTGGGGGCAACTAAGAACACAAACAAGGCAGGCCACGTTATTCTAAAAAATTTTGTGGAGAATAAGAGGAGGGGCGTTTTCAGAGGGGAGATTTACCCTGTTAACCCTAATGAAGACTGCATTTTAGGTTTTCATTGCCACTCCAATTTGAAAGAAATTTCAGGGAAAGTGGATCTTGCAGTGATAGTTGTTCCTGCAAGCCTAGTGCCTGAAATAATGGAAGATGCGGCCTCTAAGAAGGTTAGGGGTGTTGTTATAGTTAGCTCAGGTTTCAGCGAGGTTGGAAACCATGAGCTTGAAAATAGGGTTGTTTCCATAGCGAGAAAAGCTGGAATACGTGTTTTAGGACCTAACTGCCTCGGAGTTTACGACTCGAAAACGGGTGTAGACATGGTTTTCCTTCCGGAGACAAAGATTTTGATGAGTGGGGAGGAGGTTGTTGCAACCCCGAGGCCTATGCCCGGGAACGTGGCCATATTAACGCAGAGCGGAGCCTTTGGAGTTGCAGCTTTAGATTATATGGCTGGGCGTCAAATTGGGTTAAGCAAATTAGTCAGTTTCGGGAACAAATGCGATGTTAACGAGGCGGAAATTCTTCATTACTTGCTATACGACAATGAAACAAAGGTAATTCTTCTGTACGTTGAGGATATAAAAAACGGAAGGAACTTCATTGAAGCTGCATCAAAAGTCACTTTGAGAAAACCAATAATAGCTTTAAAGTCTGGCAGAACTGACGCTGGAGCGAGAGCGGTTGCGTCCCATACAGGGGCTATCGCAGGCTCAGATCAAATATACAGCGCCGCCTTCGCCCAAACAGGAATAATTAGGGTTATGGATATTGAGGAGTTTTTCGCTGCTGCAAAGGCTCTCGTGATGCAGCCTCCAGCCGGAGGGAAAAACGTTGCAATACTTACGGATGCTGGAGGGCCGGGGATTATGGCTGCAGATGAATGTGAGGTTAGGGGGCTCATCGTAAAAAGGTTTTCTGATGAAGCTGTTCGGGAATTTGAAAGGCTTAAGGAGGAAGGTAAAATCCCCAAGTTTGCAGCACACCTTAATCCTGTGGATCTTACAGGTTCTGTGACTTCTGAGATGTTTGAACTGGCTGCTGAAATAATTTTTCAAGATTTTGAAATCCACGGCGTAATACTGCTTGGACTGCATCATACGCCTGCCCTTCAGGAAGACTACATTGACAGGGTGGCTCAGGTTGCGAGCAGATATGAAAAGCCCATTGTGGCTTGCGATATTGGGGAGACAGAGATGGCTTTGTATACCCGTTCCAGATTTGAAAAACTAGGCATTCCAGCATACTCCTCTCCTGAGGATGCTGCCAGAGCCATGAGCATCCTTGTAAAGTATGGGCTTTACTTAAAGAAAAAGGATGCCTTTAAAGAGTACCTTCAAAACTTCCTTGCTGGAAAGCGTTGAAACTGGTGGGTTAAAACTGGACTTTTATCATTATTATGTCGCCGTCTTTAAGTTTAAAATGTCTTCTAAGGTTTAGTGGCGCAACAATTTCAACTAAATCTTCAGGGTAACCTTCAACTTCTGGAATGACAACTGCACATTCAAAATTGTCCATTAAGTAGGCCTTAAAACATTTTCCACGATTGAACCCGCTGGGAGGATCTATCTCCACTCCATGAGCATTTCTTAATATCTTCAAATCTTTAATGTAGTTATCCTCCAGTTTAATGTTTAATGTTCCAGGGTAAGGGGTGAAGCCAAACTTCTCCCTAATCTGTTTTCTAGCCCATGGAAGACTGACGAATTTTGCCCCTTCCCCTAATCCATGGGAAACTCTGCCCTTCAATGATATTGTTCTGTTCTTTTCATTTTTTGTTTGGTTAAACATTTTCATCTGCATGCTTTTTAAGTCTAGCTAGCCTTTTGTTCCTTCAGCCATTTTGCAGCCTTTCTGAAAAGGGGGTTTGAGGACATGTCTATGACTGGAACCATTATTTTCTCCTTTGTTTCAATAAGCGGCTGATATTTTGGCATGTAAGAGTAGCCTACAAATGTCCAGTAAACGCGTTTATCCTCCACAAGCGCTTTGGCGGCAGTTTCAGTTGTTGCTGGAAGGGGGAAGTAGAGGAATACTACACCGTCAGCCCAATATAATCCTGCTGTTTTTCCCCCAGCAATTATTGAGGCGAATCTAGCTATATCATCAGGTGTTGGGAAAAAGTTGCTTTCCATTATTACGATTTCTTTGAAAGGCTCAAATCTTATTATAACATCCTCCTCCATATTTTTCACCAATGTCTTAATAGCCATTCACGTTTAAAGCTCCCTTTTTAACTTTGCTGTTCTTTCAGAAAAGGTTATAGAGAATGTAATCCTAAAACATTGACAAATCTAAAGTAGGGATTACATTTGCCTGAAATCCGTGTTGCAATAGTAGGCGTAGGAAACAGCGCTTCCGCATTAATCCAAGGAGTGGAATACTATAAAAATGTAGGTGAAGAAGCTACAGTTCCAGGGCTGATGCACGTTAACTTCGGAGGTTACCACATAAGAGATTTGAAGTTTGTGGCAGCCTTCGACGTGAACAAGAACAAAGTTGGAAAAGACCTTTCTGAGGCAGTTTTCACTGAACCTAACTGCGTAGCCAAATTTGCAGATGTTCCAAGCCTAGGTGTAAAGGTTTTGCCAGGCCCCATACTGGACGGCGTGGCTGAACATATGAAAGAGGCCTTCAACGTTTACAGCGATAGCGAAGTTAAACCGGTCGACGTTGTTGATGTTTTAAAGGAGGCGGAGGCGGAAATTCTCATAAACTACCTGCCAGTAGGAAGCTGGAAGGCCACGCGTTTTTACGCTGAAGCAGCCTTACATGCTGGATGTGCCTTTGTAAACTGCATACCTGAATTCATAGCTTCAGACCCGTTTTGGAGTGGAAAATTCAAAGAGAAAGGGCTTCCTGTAGCAGGGGATGATGTGAAAAGTCAACTTGGTGCAACAATTCTCCATAGGAGCTTGGCAAGCCTATGCGTAGATAGAGGCGTTATAGTGGATGAAACATACCAGCTTAACCTTGGAGGCGACACAGACTTCTTAAATATGACTGTTGAAGAACGTTTAAAAACCAAACGTATAAGCAAAACAGAAGCTGTGAAAAGCCTTGTACCCTACGAGGTGCCCACTAGGATAGGGCCCTCTGACTATGTACCTTTCCTCGGGAACAAAAAGATATGTTATATATGGCTTAAGGGCAGGAAGTTCGGAGATAGGCCATTAACAATAACCGTTAAGCTCGAAGTTGAAGATTCGCCTAACAGCGCCGGAGTGGTTATTGACGTGGTAAGGGCTGTTAAACTGGCTCTGGACAGGAAAATAGCGGGACCACTTATAAGCATATCTGCATACGCTTTTAAACATCCACCCATACAGGTTCCAGATTCAAAGGCCAAGGAATGGGTTGAAGAATACATAAAGGGTGAAAGAGAAAGCTAAGCAACCTCAAATCTGAAACCGTTTAAAATGGATAAGGCTTCGCAGACGGCTGCAATCCACCTTAAATAGGCGTTTAAAGCAGCCCTTAAAGCTGCAGTGTCTCTGGCTTCAACCAACAATATCAGACAGTTTTCTTCACATTTTAAAGTTGCCTTAAACCTTGAGGTTGCTGGATTTTTAATTTCAGGTAATAAAGCCTCAAAGACAACTTTCAAGATTTTCTCTGATGGAAAGTTTAAACGTATTGATGCTTTTGTCTTCAAAGCTATAGCTTCCAGATCATGTGAGATATATTCATTCTAGGTCCAACTTCAAAAAGTTCAGGGATGAGCCTAACCTTAACCGTTATATAGCCAGATAGTTCTTTTCCAACCTCTATTAAAGCGTCGAAACCCTCCCTGCATGGACTATCTATGGATATGAGGGGAACTTCTAGGAATTTTGAAAGTGCCCTCTCCAATTTTTCAACTTCTGGAGAAGCTGAAGAAGCCGCGATGAATATGGATTTTATCCTCCTACCTTTTGAAGGAGCCTCTGCAAATTCTCTTCTAAGCTTAACTCCCCTTAAATAGATGAGGGGAGGCGTCGGCTTTAAATTTCCCCCCTCTATTTTAAAAAGCTGTATTTTTCCAGGACCAGCCTTCCACCTGTCGACGATGATTATTTTTTCAGCGTTAGATTCTACGGCTTTCTCCGCCACTTCCTTTAGGCTTAGTTTTCCTCTGTTTATCCTTATTGTCCTTGGAATTGTGTGGGAAAGCTCTTTACAGAATGTTCTAATAGCCTTCGTAGGCCTCCGCGAGGTTGTTATCAATATCACATTTTCTCAGCCTGGCTTTCCTCTTCCAGGATGGTTGATTTTTCAGTTTCCTCTATGGGAAGTCCCTTGGCCAGACGTTTAGCCACGGCTCCGATTTTTGTAGTTGGGGTGTAGGCTCCGCCTGTGAAGGTTAATCCGCACTTTCTACATTTCCATAATCCAACACTTACCCTTTTAGCTCTTGCAAGGCCGCATCTGGGACACTTGTGGGTTTTCTTCATTTCGCTCACTATTTTTATGTACCGCTTTCTAACAGTTGATCCGTAGCGGGGTCCTAAACCCCTTGTAGGCCCGACTTTTTTGGTTCTCTTACCCATGTCTTAACCATCCCAGCTTTTTCCTTATCTCATTAGCTTTTTCCTTTGCAACTTGAGCGGCTTCGAAAACTTGTTTAGGCGTGAAGAACCCTGTTCCTCCCTTCTGAACTGCGCATATGTTTCCATCATCGTCAACGGTTATTGTAAGCCTGGCGTCCATAACTTGCTCCTCTTCAAGCCATGGGTCTACCACAAGTTTTTCGTTTATCTTTGCAAAGGTTACAGCTATGGGGTGTTTTCTTATTGGGAGAGGCTTGTAGCCTGGTTTTATTATAACCTCGCCTCCCTCCACTTCGTAATTGGGCATTTTAGTGTTTAGTAGGGCGGCTAAGGCTGCAAGGGCTGAAGCATCTATCAAGTTTCCGTCGTGGTTAAGCACGTATATGTCTACGAAAATCACGAATACGTTTTTTGCCGGCTCTATGCATAGCTTTTCCAGTTCAATTGCCTTTGACTCCCTTATCCCTCTGTCCACAACTCTTGCAAGCTCTATTGAGTTTTCGTCTGGCGGCCCTGGCTCAAACGTTGGAGAGGCCAGGGGGACAAGTTCAGCATTTACTGTTAAAACTCCTTCGTTTGGCGTGTCAGGGAAGGGTTGACCTCTTTCAATTTTAACTCCAACCATAACCTCTGTTTTTCCTAGGAGAACCCTTGCTGAACCCTCAGCCCTTTCAATTATTCCTCCCTCAACTTTTATTTCTCTGTAATCGTTCAAGCCCCTTCCGTCTAGACGCTTCCCTTTTGCGATAAGCTGGGCTATTTGTTTCTGTTTCACTCGGACAACTATTGTAGACATTACTCTTCAACCTCCTTGACGCTTACGTATTTAGCTCTAAGCGCCTCCTTCTGCAGGGCGTAGATTTTCTTACATCCTTCTATGGCTAGGTTAACAGCCTTCTCAAACTCTTCAACGGTTAATATGCCGTCCATCTGCAATAATGTTATGACATTTAGGTTAGGCATGTAAGCCACTGGAACATCTGCTAAGCCTTCCTTATCTTCCAAGTCCATTAAATCTAAAACTATTACGTCGTCAACCTTTCCAGATGAGCATGCCACAACCAAATCTCTCATTGGGATTCCAGCGTCAGCTAAGGCGAGGGAGGCGGCTGTTATGCTTGCGCATCTTGTTCCCCCGTCAGCCTGGAGGACTTCGACGAAAATATCTATGGCTGTTCTGGGGTAATACTCAAGGAAAACTGCAGGTTCTATGGCCTCCCTTATAACCTTAGAAAGCTCCACCTCCCTTCTTGAAGGGGCAGGGGACTTTCTCTCCTGAACTGAGAATGGAGCCATGTGATAGCGACATCTTAAAACCATCCGGTCTGGAAGAGATAAATGCTTTGGATGAAGCTCCCTAGGGCCGTATACAGCTGCTAAAATCTTGTTTTTCCCCTGCTCTATATATGCTGATCCATCCGCGTTTGATAGAACTCCAACCTCAATTTTTATGGGTCTAAGCTCATCCGGTTTTCTTCCATCAAGCCTTAAACCTTTCTTATCAATTAACTTTTCATGGTTTTGACTCATCTTTTAAAAACTCCCTTTTCTCCTTTTCCTTTTTAATCATCTGAAGTATGCGGTCTGTAAGGCCTGTTGTATGAGATTCCTCTTCAATCTTGTGAATGGCCCTCATTGCAAGCTCCTCATCTTCAAGGCTTTTACCCGTTATTAATATGACCCCGTTTTGTCCAAGGATTATGCTGCAGCCTGTCTCCTGTTTTATCATTGAAATCATAGACCCCTTTTTTCCAATAACTCTTGGGATTTTTGTAGGAGTTATCTTCACAATTTGGCCTCTTGTTATTTTTCCAAGTCCAGGCTCTCCAACGCTTAGCTGAGGATTGTGGCTTCTATCATAAGAAACTATTTTCGCCACCACAAGGTCTCCAACGTCTAAAACTTCTGTTAAATCATTTTTCTGAGGCTTGAAAGGCCTGCTGAGGACGTCTGTCGCCTTCAAAAGGGCCTCGTAAGGCGAGTTTATGTCAACTGTCCAGCCGCTGAATCCAACTTCTACAACTGTCCCTATCACAACGTCTCCAACTTTTGGAATGTAAAAAGCTCTAAGGGCCACAACGCTTACCTTTTTATCCTCGTATTCAACAAGCCCTGTCCGCGCGGCGAAAATCCTTCCGTTCTCTTTGTAAGTGTTTTCTCCAGCTATGTAGTCTCCTTCGGCAAGGAGATCTCCTGGTGTTACAAGCTGCCTTTTCTCAAAAAATGTTGGCATAAAAACACTTCCATAAAAGGTTAGGATATTACTTTGGCTTCAGCGTTTCCCCTTGTAATTTGGCCTATCTTCTCCAAAAAGGGCCCGTATAGTCCGGCTGGCATTTCCACTATTCCACTCCATGATCCATCTGACCGCCACTCTTCCCTTTTTATTGTTCCGTAGGCTTTAACTGTTCCATAAGCTTTAGCAGCGTATTCTGCAGGTATGTGGACGCTTACAGAAACCTGTTCAATTTTTAACGGGAGAACCTGCCTTAAAAGCTTTATAACTTCTCTAGCCTGCTCCTCTGTAGGTTTGAAAGGATCTAATGAATAGTGTATTTGCTCCATTGCCTGTTCTATGCGCATGGGCGGGTGTGGAAGATTCGTCCTCGGATCAACGCAGTTTTTAGATATGAAGGCGATTATCTGCCTTCTTTTATCTTCAATCATTTTTCTACGCTGTTCAGTGGTGAGTTGAAGGGTTCCCCTTTTCAGAATTGTATCCGCCACTTTAAGCGGGTCAGCTGACCCGAATGCCCTGCGCAGAACTTCCTCTGAAACTTTAGTTCCCTTACTTGCATCTGAAAATATGGTTTCAGTGACTAGTACCTCGGATATTGAGGATATTTTTCCTAGACGATAGTCTAAAGCCTTATCCGGTTTAACAACAACCTCAAAATGTTCATCACCCTTAGTGATGCGGGCAACTGTATATTTCTCTCCCATCTCGCTTCCACTTGCCTAAGTCAGCTTCTTTATGTACTCTTGCATCCTCTCTTCGCTGAGCATCTCCATTCTCTTAGTAGCAGACGGGATGACTGCTATCTTTATCCTTGGCGGAAGCTGCCTAGCCTCTAAAGCCTTAACGAGACATTTAACTGCAAGCCTAACCGCTTCATCGAGGTTTAGGTTATCACGGTAATCCTCCTTCAAAATGTTCATAACTGTTTCCCTTCCAGCACCGACAGCTACAGCTTTATGTCCCTTATATGTACCGCTTGGATGGGTTATGAAAAGGCGATTTCCAGTTTTGTCAACTCCGCCGAAAATCAGGGAAACCCCGAAGGGTCGAACACCTGCATGCTGCGTGTAAAGCTGTTGTATGTCGCAGATACGCTTTGTAACAACTTCAACGTCGATGGGCTCATCGTAGGTTAAGCGGTTACTTTGAGCATAAATCCTCGCTTGATCTATTAAGACTCTAGCATCAGAACTTAAACCAACTATAGCAGCTCCCACATGCTCATCTATCTTAAAAATCTTCCAGGAGTAATCAGCCTCCTCAAGGGGCTCAACTGTTTCTTCAGCTCCTAAAACAACACCTTCAAGGCATTTTATTCCTAAAATTGTTGCTCCCCGGTTAACAAGCTCCATGGCGTATTCAACTTGAAAAAGCCTACCGTCCGGTGAAAAAACTGTTATGGCACGATCATATGCTCCTGGAGCTGCAAACACGGACACCATTATCCCTCCACATTAAAGCTAACACTTCAAACACTCATACGACAACTAAACTAAAAACCTTTCCCTAAATGTTTTTAACTTTTCCTTAATAGCATATTTTCGTACCTATTTCCGCTTTCTAAAATATCACTTTATGGTAACGTACACATTTAAAGCGTGTTTGAACGAGTTTCAAAGCCTCATCTATGGTAAATGCTGTTGCCAGTCAAATGGTTAGGATGCTGTAGTGTGTAGCCTGTTTCGCTTGCAAATTTGACGGGTTACTCAGAGTCTGCCGCGCTTTCCCAGGCTTTTTCACAGGAGCATGCTGAAAATCCATACTTCCAGATGGACATAGCGTAGTTGTCCAAATTCGCTTACATGAATTACCTCCATATTTCCGTATCCTTACAATAAAGATCAACCTTATATCTGGATTTTTATCATATACAAAAGGTGTAAAATCCATGGGCAGTAGCTGGGTTGAATTGCATGGAATTTGTGCCTTTGCCGGAAGAGCAGTTCGTTGAAGAATCAACTAAAATAATTGAAAAGGCAGCGAATCAAAATATTGTTCTAAGGATATTAGGAGCGCTTGGGGTATACTTGCACTCTAGACATGATAATGCCATAAATTTGTATAAGAGAATCGCCCGTTTTGGTGAAAACAACCCTATTTTTACCGATCTAGATTTAATGGCTTATGGAAAGCAAAGAAAACATATAATCCAACTTTTCGAGAAAACTTTACACTTTAAGCCAAACTTGATTATAAACGCGTTATTCGGAAGCAATAGGCTGGTTTATCATCATCCGCTTGGCTATTATAAAGTTGATGTTTTCTTTGATAAGCTTGTATTCAGCCATGATGTCTGCTTTGGAGAGGCTCCAGGAAAAGGGAGGCTTGAACTTGACTATCCAACGATAACACTGGCAGACTTGGTGCTTGAAAAAATTCAAATACACCAGATAAACTTAAAAGACATAGTTGACATGGCAGTTATTTTCATAAGCCATGACGTTGATACATTTCAAAGGACGGAGGTTATTGATGGAGGTTACATAGCTGAAATACTGGCCAATGATTGGGGCTTCTGGTATGATGCTACACGCAATCTGGACTTGGTAAAGTCTTTCTCAAAAAAGTTTTATTCAGAGAACAAACTAACCAGCGAAGAACAAAAAATTATCATAAGCCGAGTCGACAAGCTGCTTAAAATAATAGAGGAAAAACCAAAAATGAAAAATTGGCTAAAAAGAGCAAAAACAGGTACCTCTAAGCCTTGGTATCGCGAAGTAGAGGAAATGATAAGATAACTCTACACTATAATTCACAATTTGATTCGATGGAAGGAAACGATAAAAAGAAGAAAGTAAGTTTTAGGCAGGGGGTATCTCTTTAGAAGCCATTGTTATGTCTATTCCCTCAGTTTTTAGGTGGTACCAGCGGCTCACGTAATATATAATTGCGGCAATAGCCATTAAGCCCACAACCCACGCAATGGTCCATTCAGTTACAGGTCCGTATATGGCAGGTAGCGCGAGTATTGTGTAGGCCATAAATAGAAATATCCCTAGAGTGATGGCGCCCATTATTGAAATAAGCTTTCCCTTTTTTACATACGATGGAGCCAACTCGAACAGGTCTTTTTTTAGCGGAAAAACTATTCCCGCGATTGCAGCTATGCAGGTCATCAAAGTTGCTACAAATAGCCAGTTAAAATGAACTAGTGCAGGGCCCATGAAACAAGCAACCGCCACGCCTAATTCTATGACGATAAAGCCAACAATCATTGAAACCAACGGGGTTCTCGTCCTTGCAGTAACATAAGCAGCTTTTGATGGAAGTATTCTGTCAAAACTCCATGCAAACATGGTTCTACTAAAGGTGAGCATCGCCGTCATCCAAAACGTTACAATTGTAAGAACCGTTGTTCCTGACACCAGTATAACCCAAAGGGGATTAGGAAACAGAAGGAAAGAAGCGAAGTCTACGCCTGTGAAGCCTATTGGTAAAGCGCCACGTTCTACATAAAACAGCCATCCTGCAGCTCGGAGAAAGTCATCTGTTACGACGGGGACGGCGAAAACATACACAACTTCATGTGCAAATAAGGCGAGGAGAAGAGAACCAATAACAGCTATTGGAATGCTTTTTGTTGCTTCCTTAATTTCCCCTGCAAAGTTTGCAGCATACTGGTAGCCTAAGAATATCCAAAACGCTAGAACCGCGCCTGAAATCGTGGCTGCTAAGTCACCGGGGACTCCCATAGGGCATCCCAAATCCTCAGCTGTAGAGATGAAGGTATTGTAAGGCACATTAGGCAACAGGCGGTTCCAAGCTGCTATAAAACTTCCATTGGTATTAACTGCAAAAATGATTCCCATAATTATCGCGGTCGCAACGGAGAGTATCAACGCTACTTCGTAAATTCTAAGCCAAACTTTCGTAGGCGCTATCATGACGAACAAAGCTATAACCATGGCAATAGTGCCTATGATAAACCACCATAGCGGCGAGTTGGAAACCTCTATTCCCCAAGCAATCCAACCGGGATTATTGGTTACAACACCCAGAGACCAAGCGCCGAAGCCAATGCCTCTAAACACCACATCAGGTACAACTGCCCCGCCCACGGTAAAAGCCATAGTTATAATAAATGGGAAACTCATCATGAACCCGATAACTGGATGCAAGACTCTATTTACAAAGACGTAATCTCCGCCGGACCTCGGCATAGCCCCACCTATTTGGGAATATAGCATGGCATGGAAAGAACACATTATGGCACCTATAAGCAGCCATAAAGGCACCATTAGGCCAGGCCAAGATATTGCTCCTATCAAAGCAAGAAAACGTCCAGATCCAGGAGACACAGCCCCTAAGCACACAGCCAGTGCACCAAAAGCTCCTATTGCTCTGATAAGCCCTGAAGCTTTCCTAACATAGACACGTCTTTCCTCAGTCATGAATAAAACCCTCGAAAGGTTTTATTTCTCTATTTATATTTAAGCCTTTGGGCTTTTTATTAACCAGAAGTTAAAACGTGGCCTTTTAATCCTTTTTTATCTAAATTTACAATTGTTCCTTTTAGAATCCCCTCAGTGTATTCACTGCCGGGATTGATGCATAGAGTTCTTCCGATTTTGACAGCGCCAGGAGACTCATGGATATGTCCGTGTAGTCCTAGAAGTGGTTGATATTTTTTGATGGCGTTTAAAACAGCCGTACTGCCGCAGGGAACGTAGTTATATTTTCCTCCCCTAATAACGGGTTTAAGGTTCTTATCTAATTCCGGTGCTAAATCCAATCCAGATTCATAGGGTGGGCAATGCAAATTGAAAATACAGTTCTCCATATTTTCAACTTTTGCCGCGATTTCTTCAATTTTTTTTGCAAGTTCTTCCTCCGGTACGTCCCTAGGACATTCAAAAGGTGTAAGATTACTGTATCCCGTGCTGATCATTTCGTGAGTGTCGTCAATCCAAACAACTTTCCCCTCACAATAGATTATATTTTCCTTTGTTACTTTCTTAAGAAAGTCCTCAACAATAGGCTCATCATCGTTTCCTCCAGTCACGAATACTTTTATAGTCGTGCCTCTCAAATGTTCCTCGCATAGCTCAATCCATCTCTCCAAAGTTTCCAGCATTAAACGTCTAAATAAAGCCTCTAAAAGTGATTTATCATTAGCTATCCTTTCTGACTCTTCCCTGGTGAGGATGCAAGGATAATAGCCGGTCGCCCGTACTCTTTCCTCAAACTCGCTCAGTTCCTTTTGAGTTTTTAGCAAATATTTCGTACCAATTAAATGTGAAGTATAGGTTCCGTTCGATTGGTTGATAATGGGGATTATTGCCTTTCCAGTCAGATCGCCGCCAAGAATAAGAGTTTCCGCTTTATAAAACTTCCCGGCATTAATAAACTTCCGAAAACATCTTTCAGATCCATGAATATCCGTAGCAAAAAACAACCTTGTCACTATTAATACTCTCCTAAAATTTACGTCAAGCAACTTCTTATATAACTTTTGTTCTAATTTAAAAGATACCCCCAATAGTGAAAACCTAACGCAGTTTAAGACTTTTGACAGCAGCCTCGGCTGTAGACTTAATTAACGTGAAAACTTGTGAAAAATGGTGTTAATAGGCTCTTAAACCCTACACAAGTGACTATATAGTAGGAAGTGCTGCGCGTGGAGCGTAATTCTATCTACTGAGTCGTATGTTGGGGTTAGCAGATTATGCATTGCGTCTTCCACAAGTTTGATGAAGATGTTAAACCTTAAAGGTGCTTTCCGTCACTGTCACTGTCATGTGCCTGACAAACCTTCTGTACCCTCTCTTCTTGCAAAAAGTTTGGGCAATTGTTGAAGCCTTGAGGCGAGGCCGTTACTACTTTAATCGGAAAGGATGAAAGTCCCAGTATTTGCCTTAATTTTAAGCCTGCGGAATTCGAAAGGTTGGTTTTGGTTTAATAATTGATAGGCATATTGCTGTGAGAAAAGCAAGGATTTGCTTTAGCTAAATTTTTGAAGATTTTCGGAAAGGTGAACTTAAACACTGCATCCACTATAGCCTTTCAAACTTTGTTACTTATCTGTGCAAAGTTTGTCAAGTTCGCTGAAGGCATAGTCCAACGCTTCAACTGCTTTATCAATTTCTTCTTTGGTTACTGTTAATGCTGGTCCAATTCTTAGGCAGTTTGGTGCGAACCCCCCGACTAATACGCCTTTTTCCAAAGCTTTTGTTTGTACGATGTTCACAGCCCACCTGTTAACATCGCCTGTGCCTTTTGTGAACCGATCTTCAGGGAAGAAAGGTTCTTTTTTCTCCTTGTTTTTGACTAATTCTACGCCCCAGAAGAGTCCCATGCCTGAAACTTCTCCTACACATTTATGCTGGAGTTCTAGTTCTCTCAATTGACTTCCCAGATATTCACCTGTCTTAGCTGCTCTTTCCACAATTTTTTCTTCCATCATGAATTTTATGTTCTCG
>JBBITX010000007.1:0-30928 GCA_037440545.1 Candidatus Bathyarchaeota archaeon | reverse complement strand
AAAATGGTGGTTTTGGCAAACACTTAAAAGCCATTGTTGGGGGATAAATGCTACTGTACGGGTGGAAATTTGACATGGGAAGCCGGCCAGTCATTGTAGCTGCTGGAAGAACAAAGTTCGGGGAGCATTACGAGAAGCAGCCTGAAAGGCTGATAGAGGAGGCTTGGCTTAAGGCCTCTGAAGATGTTGATTTGGAACGCAGAGACCTTGAAGCCTGCTACCTTTCAGATTATTTCCTCCCCATAACAAACAAGCTTGGCCTTGAAGAGGGATTCCTCTCAGAGCTTGCAGATCTTCACATACCAATGGAGAAAGCCCGCTCCTTCAGCTCAGCCTTTCTGAACGCATGCAACGCCGTTCAGGCTGGAAGGTACAGCTTAGTACTTGTTGGAGGGCTTGAAAAGATGACTGACAGGTGGGATAAAATTAGAGACGACCTTATGCTCCTCGAGGATCCATGGAGCTATTATGCAGGATGCACCCCTGAAACAAACCATGAGCTAATGCTGAGAGCTTACATGAAAAGCCATGGGCTAACGGGGGAAAACATTGAAAAATTAAACATAGCCCTCGCCTACATATCAGTTAAAAACCATGAGAACGCGCTGAAAAACGAGTACGCGCAGTCCCATAGGAAAATCACGGTTGAGCAGGTTTTAGAGGCTCGTAGGAAAGCATGTAAACCTTTAGGCCTCTACGATTTCGCTCCAATATCAGATGGGGCAAGCGCTGTGATTCTTGCAAGTGAGGAAATCGCTAAAAAAATTACAGATAAACCTGTCTACGTCTTGGGCTGTTCATCAGCCACGGATTATTTGGCTTTCCAGGCTAGAGAGGACTTAACAGGCTTTCTAGTTAGCCGACTAGCCATGAAAGAAGCTTTAAAAACAGCTGGGTTAACCCTTCGAGATATAGGAATTATTGAAATATACGACCAGTCAACAGTTATGGAGATGGTTTCCCTTGAAGATCTCGGATTCTGCCAGCGTGGAAAAGCCTGGAAAACAGTTTATGAAAGCTTCCAGCACGGCAGAAGCTACTATGAGGTTAACGGTGGAAGGCTCTACGCCAACATTAACGGCGGTTTAAAGGCTGATGGAAACCCCCTTGGAGCAACTGGAGGAGCCCAAATATTCGAGGTTTTCAAACAGCTTAGAGGCGAGGCTGGAGAAAGGCAGGTTCAACTTGAAAGGATGCCAGCCTACGCATGTGTACTTGAGCTTGAAGGGTTCGGGACAAAGGGCTACGTCCACATTTTCGGGAGGTTCTAAATGAGCAGCGAACCAATAGAGCGTAGAGTCTCCTACCTAGGCGACAGGTTAAGGGGAAGACGCTGCCAAATATGTGGAAGGGAATATTTCGAGATAAGGGATTACTGTGGATTTTGCGGAAGAAAAAGCTTCGGAAAGATGGATGAAATAGACTTCTTCTACGAGAAGGGAAAACTTGAAATATGCACCCTCGTCACAGATCCCACAAACAAATTCACAAAGCTTGGCAGATACATTTATGGAATAATATCTTTCCATAATGGAAAGGTTAGGGTTCCTGGAAGGCTTACGGACAGAATAATCAATGAAGGCGAAGCCTTAGATCTTTCATCCCTTGAAGGTAGGCCTGTTGTGCCAAGGTTTAGGAGACGCTATTCAGTGGGTAAAAGCGAAATAATACCGACAATATCCCTGGCCTTCACATTTGCAGATGAACATTACCCCCACCAGGAATACTCCATTTCAAAGCCGAATAAAGAGTATGAGGCTCCAGGAATAGTTGGCTACGCCTTTTACACTTCAAAGTTCAGGATTAGGGAGGAAAACTTTGAACGTGCAGTTCCCTTCATAGACGAGGACGCCATAACAGCAGCTGTTGAAGCTGGAAAGCTTGCCCTAATCCACTCAGGCGTTGACAGCCGCCTAATAGGCAAGGTTTATGTGGGTTCTGAGTCAAACCCCTACAGTGTTAAACCCATAGCTTCAAAAGTTGCCCAAGTTTTAAAATTAGGCGAGGAAGATGAAGAGGTTCAAAACGTCGACGCTGTGGACACAGAGTTTGCATGTAAGGCTGCAACAAGCATGTTTAAGGATGCAGCCTCCCTTGTATGCTACCCTAAAAACGGCTTCCAATATGCCATGATTATAGGAGCAGACAACTCTCAAGCAGCTCCAAGAGACTGTCCTGGAGGAGAACTAGACCTTTTCGTAGGGTTCGGCGGATGCGCCTACATTTTCGGTAAGAAAGACGTAATAGCTGAACTTGAAGGATGGCACTCATGCACCTCAGACACGCCTGACTTTTGGCGCAGAGACGGGGAACCCTACCCAATGCATGGGGGAAGATTCACAGGAGATCCAGCCTACTTCAAACACATTCGAAAAGCCGCTAAAAAACTTATGGAGAAGCTTAACCTCAAAGTTGGAGACATAAACTACTTTGTAGCCCACCAGCCCAACATCCACTTCCCAGTTAGAATTGCAAAGGAACTTGGCTTCAGAGAAGAACAGTATATGCCCTCATTAAAATTTGCAAACTTCGGCAACACATACTCCGGATCCTCTCCAACGGGCTTAGCTGCAGTTCTAGACATAGCAAAGCCCAATGAAAGAATATTAATAGTAAGCTACGGCTCAGGAGCCGGAAGCGACGCCTACTCCTTCCTAACAACAAGCCAAATACTTGAGAAGAGACAACGCCAAAAACTAACAGTTAAATACCTAGCGGAAAACCCCCACATTGAATACGTTGACTACGCCACCTACAGAAGGCTAAAAATTGGACTTTAAACAGGCAAAACAGGCCGAGTCCCCTAAATATGAGGAAGATTCACCAACTCCTCAGTGGTAACCCATAAACTTTCATCAATACTAAGCCCATAATCAATAAGCTTCAAAACCTCTTCCTTCTCCTCTGGAAATTTATATCCCTGATAGTCCTGTTTGAAAAGGGGCACAATACTATTTCCAATTTTATATGCTGGATTTATGAAATGGTCAAAGCATACTCTGCTGTCAACATTTAAATTCTCAATTAGAGTTCTTATTTCCAAAAGCAGCTCATGAGGCTTTAAAAGTTGGAAAAGGCCTTTACTCCATTCATCAAAAAGAGGGGTTCCCCTCCTCGGCACGAAACGTCTAAACCTTATAGAAGTAGGGTTTATCTCATTCAGGGCCCTAGCAGTGTTCAATGCATGTTGCCTCCACCTTAACCTTCCGCCAATCCCAGGCATAACATATTCAGATATTTCAAAACCTGCCCTCAAAGCCTTTTTTGCAGCCATAACATGCTCGCTTGAGGTAACCCCCTTATTAACCATTTTAAGAACTTCATCATCGCCACTCTCCAAGCCTACATGCAAACGTGAAAGCCCAGCCTCACGCAGCTGAACTAGCTCATCCTCGCTTTTCCTAGCCAAAGTCTTAGCCCTAGCATAAGAGGTGATTCTCTCCACAGAGGGAAAAACTGCTTTTAAATGCCTTAAAATCTCCACCAACTGAGACGTCCTCATTAACAAGCTGTCAGCGTCTTGCAGAAAAACTGTTTTAGCGCCACATGCAAACCAGTGGAAAACGCTGAAAATACAATGAAAATTCTGCAGGGCAATTTCATCATCGCCGTAAGGCAAATACGCCTCAAGAAAACTTTGAACCCAATTTAATCCACCTAAAACATCCCTAAGCCTTTTAAGCTCTTCAAAAATCAGCCTAATTGTTTCAATGTCTCCTTTCACCTCGTTTACAGGCCTAATCTGAAAAGGCTGCCTATCGTAAAAAACGGCGTAACAGAAGGCACACTTACCCCACGGACAATTTCTTGTAACCCTCAAAAGAAGAGAGCTACTTCCACCCTCATTCGGCGGTCTAATCGGGCCCATCTCGAACCTTAAACCCTTCAACCTTTCAAGATGACGTTCCATCACCTGATTATCCTCTTCATTTTGGAAAATATCTTATTACACAGTAATATTAACCTCTTGTTACATTTCGGCCCTCTTCAATAAATAACTCCGAAATAATCCTTTATGAACCTTTCATTTTAACGCTTTTCCAGGCTAGCTCCTCCAAGATTTATTAAAACCTGGGATGCAGCAAACTCTTAATTAGCAAGATGTACAATTTATAGGCTGACCTAACCTTGTCAACTCTTGGAATATTCAAAGTGTTGTACGCCCCAAATAAGGTGTTTAAAGAAGTAATTCAAAACCCCAGATACAAAGGGCCCATATTAATAATGTTGCTTTTCATTGCTGCAAACAGCTTATCCGCCTACATCCTTGCATCAAAAACAAGCGTTGAAGGAACATTTCCGCAGAAAGAGGTTGAAGGATGGACTGAGAATTCAAAATTCTGGACAGCCTCAGTTAACAATTCTCCCTTCACAAATTCACCAGTGAAGGAAAACCGAACAGACTACATTGGAGGAGGCTACTACGGCAACAAAAGCATAGAATTCCAAGCTGAAAACTGCACATCCATCTGTTTAAAGGCGGATTTGGGAGGAGTAAACTGTTCAAGCCCAGGAGGATATGAAAAGCTTTATTTAAGGGTTAAAATTGTCAGCCCAGCCAATCCTCCTGAAAAAGTTTTCCTCCACATGTACTCTGCATATCCGTCAAACTACTACTCCCAAGATTTAACCTCAAAATTTTTAAACGCTTCATCGAAATTCTGGAACAACCTTACAGTGAACATCTCAAACCCAGATTGGAGAAGCTATGGCGGAGACTGGTCTAACATAACAAGCCTACTATTAGAGTTCACGTGGAAAAAACCTTCCAGCGTCTGGATTTTGGTAGACGGCCTTTTTTTCGGAGGAATATATAAGTCCTACATGGAAAACTTCGCCTCCTACATTGCAAACTATGCGGCTTACGCCTTCATGCAGTTCATAATTAGATGGGTTATGCTTGGCGGCTTCATGTACATAATGTCAAAGGCCTTTAAGGCTGAAGCTGTTTGGAGGGTTATACTGATCCTAGCTGGATTCACATTAATAACAATGTTCGTTCAAGCTTTGATAAACGCTGCAGCCTTCTCCACACTGCCGAAAATAAACTATCCTTTCGAGTTAACAGGGGGGGTTGCCGGGGAAGGCGGAGAAGCCTACAACAAAATTCTTGAGGAAACAAGCTTTGTAAATCAGGTTTACAGCTACACATCTATTGCCATAATGCTTTGGACAGTGCTGCTCTGCACAGTAGCCCTGCGCCTAGCTACAGGGTTTTCATGGGCCACAAGCCTCCTCATAGCCATAGTAGCCAATTTTGTAACTTCTTTCATTGAACGATTCCTAACAGGCATTTAGAAATGCTTCTCACTCATATCTTAGGGCTACTACTGGAGGTATTTTAGAGGCCCTATAGGCTGGCAGAACCCCCCCAGCCAAACCTATAAGAATTGTTAGGGCAAGCGTTTGAAATATTAGAGGCATGGTTATTGTGGGGCTCAAGCTTAGGACAATTCCCCCTTCACCTATGCCGCCTATCCTGAAACCTCTTGAAGAGAGGATGTAGGCGCCTCCAACGCCTGATGTTATGCCTGCAGCTGCTCCCACAAGGCTCATTATAACTGACTCTAAAAGTATCATTAGCAAAACCTGCATATTCGTGTAGCCTATGGCTTTCATAACGCCTATCTCCCTAGTCCGCTCCATAACTGAGGTTATCATGGTTGCCGCAACACCCATAACTGCAACTGCAAAGGCTGAAAGGGATGTTGAAAAGTTTATGAAGTCTATTGCTCCAGTTACACTTGAAATGGCCTCAGCTATTGCGCTGAAGGCTATCACCTGAACCTTCTCCTCGTAATGCTGCCTTAGGGTAGAAACGGTGGCTTTAACATAAGCTGGATCTTCAGCCAATATAAATATTCCAGACCACCTTTCTAAGCCTAGAAGCCTTTTGCCAGCTTCAAAGCACATGAAAACTGTCGAGTCAGGGTCAACTATCAATGCCCCTCCATATTCTTCAAGGATTCCTCCCACAACAACGTTCACATTTCTCTTACCCGTTATTTTTCCACCTTCAATTTTTGGGATTGTAATTGTTAAAACATCTTCAACTCCGAAATATCTGTAATCATCTTTGAAGGCTATTTTCCTACCAACTATTGTGTATATTACGCTAGACTTTGAAGGTATGCTTCCCTCACCCATTTTAAGGCTTCCAATAGCCTGGAACAAAAGGTCGTATTCAACAGAGAAGACTGAAACTTTAAGCTCTTCTGTTCCCCTTTTAAGGATTCCCTGAGTATTATAGAAAGGTTCAGCCCTTGAAACTGTGCGGATTGATCTAATATAGTTTAAATCTTCACTGTCAAGCTGATAGTTCTCCGTTGGAAAAACTGCTATGGCGTTCTGCCCAAGAGAGGTCACTCTCTCAACTATATAGTTGGAGTAGCTGCTTACAACAGAGCTCATCATAACAAGAATAAGGGGGCCTATGGCTATTCCAATAATTGTTAAAACTGCCCTAAGCCTCCTCTCACTTAAAGCCTTAAAAGAAAGCCTTAAAAAGTCTAAAAGCATTTCAAATCCCAAACCTAAACTTAATTTTTATACATATGCCTTGACTTTCTCGTTATCCTATATATCAGAAATATTGCTGCAGCTAGAAATATTAGCACTCCAGCCACAATTATCCACCTTTCAATTGAGGGCTGCTCCTTCTCCATTGTTGGAGGAGCTTCTTCCTCCTCCAGCTGCACTTTAACGTCCACCTTTTTCATTTCAACTTCATTGAAAACGTTGTAATATTTAACAGTTAAAATTGCTGAATTGTTAAAACATTCTATGTCAACTTTGAAAGCTATCTCTGAGCCTGGATCAACATCTCCTATGAAGGATGACTGGGTAACGTTCCCAATTTTCAACTCAACCTCAACACGATAGGCCGTTGTGGACCCGTAATTCAAAATTATGCCAGTCACCGTTGAAGATGAAGCTTTGCCCACTGCCCTAATGTTTCTCACATCTAACTCTATGAAGGGCTCAACGGTAACAGTTATTGAGTTATTAAAAATTCTGGAAAATCCCCCTACATCTCTGTAAATAACTGAAACCATCAGGGGAACAGGCCCATAAGAAATTGAAGTTGTCCCTCCAGCCTGGGAGAAGAAGCCTAAAGGATTGTAGGCCAATGTTATTGGAATTTCAAGGCTTTTTCCAGGGCCTAACTTTTCAACATGACTTATAGCCGGAGTTGCAATCAATATTGGTGTTCCCTGATAAGGTGAAACCACTATGTAAGCGTCATAAATTGGGGAGCTTCCAAGATTTTTCAAAGAGAGTGAGGTGTTTATGAAGCGGCTTCTAACACTTAAACTTTTATCCATGGCTATTTCTATGTATCCAGCTCTTCCAAGAACTGAAATTGGAATTGAAAGCCTAACCTTTCTCTCCCCACCCCAATAGTCAATGTAGGAAAGCCTCCCTTCAAACTTGTAATCTCCAACATCCACGTCGAAAAGGTTAAGGGTGGCTGTGAAGCCTAAAACATCCCCTCTACCGTATTGCTGCGTCTGGCTTGCCTGGGGTGCATTTAACAAAGCTGTTAAAACTTCCATAACGTTCTGCGCCTGAAGGGACTGGGGAAGCTGAAGGCCGACAGGCGTTGCTTTAACAATGCTTGAGTTATCAGCAGAGCTGTAAATTCCCCTTGGAAGGTTGATTTCAAGAACTGCTCCTTTAAGGCCGTCAACGTAAACGTTTCTAACTAGCACAATTAGGTGGGCTCCATATGTGTAGGGACCCACAGACCCCTCATACCATCTTGAATCCAAAACCTGTAATGCTGACTCATCGTCAACTACAGCCATGAAAACTGTGAAGTTTTCAACCCGCTTAACCCCTGGGCCTCCAGACAATATTAAACAGTCCACAGTCAAATTTGCAATGTAACTTTTAGGAGGCACATCCCCCACAGAAATTTTGAAGGAAGCTGTGAAAGAGGCTAGGCTTCTAACAGGTCCCTCAAAATATGCCTTAGCCTTGTTCCCCCAACTTGAATACAGCCCAGCTGGAAGCTTAAGCTCCAGGTTTACTCCAGCTATTAAGTAGGGGGATCTGTTAGCCAATGTTATTTGGTATGTAGCATTGGCTGTTTTTGGGAAAACATATACACTGTTCAGCCACCCTGCATCCACAAACGTTAACACGCTTTCTGAGGCTGGGTAGCTTTCAACAGGCAGGGAAACATTAAAACTTCTAAAAACATCCACATGGGTTCCATAAGCTGTAAACTTATAGTTTGCAGTTACCTCCACTGGAACATTTAAAGCTTCAGTTTCCAAATCGAAGTAAAGCACAGCTGTACAGAAAGCTCCTGGCGCAAGCGTTGCAGAGCATGTCTCATAATTCTTTATAGGTCTAAGCATGGGGGAAGACGCGTTTACAAAAACTCCTTCAATGCTGTATCTGCCTTCGTTTATCAGCCTAACAGTTAATGGAACATACCTTGAAGTTGAATATGCCGGCGTAGGCTCTGGACTGCCCCAGTAGGCATTTACAAGTGAGAGTTCAGGCACGTAGCTGTGGAAGCTTTCAACATTTACCTGTAGGCTCACCGTCTGCTCTGTGAGGAAGGATGAGCCTCCAACCATTTTTAGATATTTGAACTGAAGCTTGCCTTCATATCTTTTCGGAACAGCCCCAGAGTCAACTTCAACTGTTATGTCAAGGAAGCATGAGCCCCCTGGAGATATTCCATTTATATATGTGCCGGAAACAGCTCTAACTTGAAATTCCCCTGGAAGCATCACATTAACAGAAAGGGCGCTTAAAGCCTCGGCAAGCTTGTTCACTAGGTAAACCCTCAAAACAACGTTTCTCGCTGAGGGGAGAAGCGGAGAGGGATCCCCATTATAAAGCGTATTCACGGCAGCAACCATTAAAGGCTCCTCTGTAGGGGGGTTCTCCACATGAACTGGGACGTTAAGAGAAATTGAACTACTATATGAAACCCCATCCTCAGTTCTCGCATTTGCATCAACGAATAGAACAGCGCTGTAAACTCCCACCTGAACGTTTGGAGAAATGGATATTCCAGAAAACGTTAGGGTGAAGCGATCCCCCCTGTTAACCAGTCCTGCACTGGCCCTAGGGTTCTCCACAGCAAAGTTTTCAGGAAGCTCAATTTTGAAGTTTGCAGAGCTTATGCTGTTATATCCTGCATTCTCCAGCACCACATATAGGTTTGTGCTGCTTGAACCAGGATAGGAAGCTGGAGTAAAATAGGCTTCAACAACCCTTAAGGCAATTGGAGGGTAAGGCGAAACCTTAAGGCTAATATTATGCGTTTCAAAAGCAAGATACCCTCCCTTTAAATATGTTATGTTAAGCAGCAGCCCATAAGAGCCGGGGCTTAAAGAATTGGAAAAATCCAACAAGTATTCAAAGGTGACATAATCTCCTCGTTTAACTTCTTCCGCCACAGTTCCATTTAGGAGGCGAGCTGGAGAACATGAGCCGCTTCCTGAACTGAAACCAACCCCTTCAGGAGTCTTCAACCACCCCACAACGGATTTGGCTGCTGTAATGTTAAGATAGGCTGCCTCAACTTTTAGGTAAGCCCTTCCACTTCCCGGATAAATGTTTGGGGTGTCAGCTGAAGACCTAACGTTGACATTTAAAACGTTAAAATCTTCAGAGGGGCCTTCATAAGCCTTTGCAGGGATAAGGGCTGTTAAGTGGAATAATAATGTTAAGGCTAGCAGCATGGTTAAAGGCTTTCTTAAAGCTTTCAATTTTCCTCCCCTCACTCTGGAAAACTATTCCTTGTTTATAAGCGCCTCTGTTTTGTCTGGTTTAATCTCTTCTCTAATTTCTCCATCTCTTATTACATATATTTTTTCCATACAGTTAGCCACTTCAGGGTCATGTGTAACGACTACGACGGTGTGCCCAGCCTTATTAAGGTTTAGGAACGTCTCCACAACAACTTTGGCTGAAGCTCTATCTAAATTTCCCGTCGGCTCATCTGCAAGCAGTATGACGGGTTTACCCACTATGGCTCTTGCAATGGCCACCCTCTGCTGTTGCCCCCCTGAAAGCTGGTTTGGCTTTTTAGAAAGCCAGCTTTCTTCACCCCCAACTTTAATCAGTGCTTCCATAACCATTTCAGCCCTAACCTTGCGGGGTATCCCCCTAGGTATTAGGGGCAACTCAATGTTTTCATAAACATTCAGCCTATTAACAAGGTTGAATGTTTGGAAGACAAAACCCAGCTTAGTGTTTCTCAAGTTGGCAAGGGTTTTATCGTCAAGCCTTGAAATGTTAACTCCTTCAAAGAGAATTTTTCCTGAAGTCGGCCTGTCCAATAGCCCAATCATGTTAAGAAGGGTTGTTTTCCCAGAGCCTGAAGGCCCCATGATTGCCAGAAGCTCACCTGAATAAACTTTAAAGTTTACATCCTTTAAAGCCAAGGTTGTTATGTTTCCAACTCTGTACTCTTTACAGACATTTTCAAGGTAAATTAGGGGCTTAGCAGAAGCTGCCTGCACGTTCAATTTCCAATCCCCTGCTGCAGCTTTTCGGCATCATAGGAAATTCCGTTCAAACATATATACCATTTACCTCAAACCTAGAGAAGGCTAGCAAGGTTTATATGCATGTATGCTTTCTCTCATGTAACTAGCCTTAACCAGAAGCTCAATGTCGTGCGACATTGAAGTTTTTGGAAGGCTGGTTCCGCGATAAGGACGAAAAAACCGTATGCCCAGAAGGCTTCCAGAAAAAACAAAGAACATCCAGAGGAAACCGAGAAGGTTTGGAAGTAGTAGAAGATTTAGCGCTAGCAGGCCACTTTTTCAAATGGCGCCTGTTAAGGAAAACCAGGAGCTAGAGGTTGTCATAGACGACATTGGAAGTAGAGGGGATGGAGTAGCAAGAATACAGGGTTACCTAATTTTTGTCCCAAACAGCAAGATGGGAGAAAGAGTTAAAGTTAGAGTTGTTTCAGTTGGTGGAAAATTCGCAGTCGCGGAAAGAATAACCTGAAAGGGAGGATGAAAATGAAAATTAGGGAACTTAGAAACGGCATGAAACGTGTTAATGTAGAGGCAAAGGTTGTTGAGAAGTCTGACCCAAGGGAAGTGCTTTCAAGGTTTAAAGACACAACCCATAAAGTTGCAACAGCCATAATAGCAGACGAAACAGGCCAGATAAAGCTCACTTTATGGAACGATCAAATAAACCAAGTCAAAGTCAACGATACAGTCAAAGTGGAAAACGGCTACATAACAAGCTTCAAAGGAGAAATCCAGCTAAACATTGGAAGATACGGAAAATTAACCGTTGAATAAACGCGGAACAAAATTTAAACGTTTAGAGAGGTGAGATGGATGGAAGAAAGAAGAAGGTTCGGCGGCAGAAGAGAATTCGGAGGCCCTAGAAGGTTCCCTCCAAAACCAGTTGAAGTAGGAAAGGAATACGAAGTAGACGTTAAAGAAACAAGCAGGAGAGGAGAAGGAATAGCAAGAATTCAGGGACTAGTAACCTTCATACCCAACACAAAACCAGGAGACCATGTGAAAATAAAAATAACAAGAATAAGCAGAAGATTCGCCGAAGCCGAAGTCGTTGAAGCAACCCAGACAGGAAAGTAAAAATTGAAAAGGCTAAAACTTCAAAGGTAATAAACAAAGCCACCCAAAATTAAAAACCTTTACAAAAGTATTCTCGAAACCCTAAATCGCCGAAGCCGTAAACCATTCCGCAAAGTAATTTACACTCTAATACATAATTTAAAGCTGCTTTAGTTGATACTATAGATTGTAATAGTAAAATTTTTGTTCATTTCTCTGCAAATTCTGAAATTTTCAATTTTGGATATAGTTCAAAAACTGAAATAACACCTTTAAAGATCCTATATTTATCGTTAAAACTTGACCTGTATGAACAGGAGGCTTTCAAGAGAGGAATTCATAATACTCTTTGACGTTATTTGGGAAAGCGGGCCAAAAGTAAAATATCAAAATCCTGATCGTTGGACAAGATACTTAATGAAGAATTAAATCTTTTCAAAGGTCATTTTCAATTTTAAAAGTGTCTTCCTTTCCACGTCCTCTCAAATTTTAGCATTTATGTTTGAAAACATAATTTTAAGGCAGTTTCAAATTTCTCTGCTCATTAAGTAGGCGTCTTCGCCATCTGAATAATACCCGTGAATTGTTCTTATAATTTTGAATCCAAGCTTTTTGTATAGGTTTATTGCAGGCATGTTGGTTACTCTAACCTCTAGAAAACAATGCTTGGCATTGTATAGGCGCATGCCTTCCATAGCCTTTACTACAAGAGCCTGCCCTATCCCCTTACGCCTGTGGTCAGGCATGACAGCCAACGAAACTATGTGTCCCTTTTTAATGAAGCCGCCGAAGCCGAAGTTAGATAAGCCTGTTTCAATGCGGCACATTATGTAGCCTACAATTATTCCGTTTTCTTCAGCTACAATGAAGGTTTCTGGGAATCTTTCATGTAAGTCTATGAAAAAATGGTTTACATAATTTTCCGGAAGGCAGGTTCGGTTGATGTATACCACGCTTTCCAAGTCTCTTATGTGGAACTTTCTCAGAGTGAAAGTCTGCTGCAAGCTCCAACTCCCATGACGGTTTATATGCGGAATTACGGCTACATCTATTATTTTAAACTTTTCCGCTAATCACCCGCTTTAACATCGGGCAATGTGAAGTTTCCATAGGGTATAACATAAACCTTAGAGTTTTCGCCTAAAATTTTAAAGGCTTCGTTTAAAGCTTCATTTGCAGTTCGTGCAGTTTTAAGCCTGAAAACGTTCACTGCGTAGTAGTCCGGCATGGCTGAAACTAGGATTATTTGAACTTTCTGCAACGCCTTCAGGAGATAATAGGCTAAATGCCCCCCGAAAGCAGGGTTTTGCCTAACTTCTCTTTCAACAGCCTTTAAATCCCTAAACCTAACCATCCAATCGTGAAAAACTTCGTCTCCGTATCCCCCAATACACTCTGCAGCCAAAATTAAGACACCTCCCCGTTTAACAACATCTAAGGCGCCTTCAACAGCCATCAAAGCCTGAGAAAGCGTTAAATCAGCCCTTTTTCCTCCAGGGCTTACAACAACTATTTCAGCTCTTCTGTGAACTGGTATGCGGTAAATTTCATTAAATAACTTAACTCCCTCATAAAAAGCCTGCTCCATATCCCCTGCAAAAGCCCTTACAACCTCACCCTTTCTACTTAACAAAACGTTTAATATGAAATCCACCCTCGCAAGTCTCGCAGCCTCTAACATATCTTCATGAACTGGATTGCCATCTAAAACACCAGGTTTAGCATTACCGCTAAGAATCATTGCATAATTATGTTTTATTGTTTCCTCCCCGGCAATGCCTGGAATAACGCCTTCCCTCCCTCCCCTATATCCTGCATAGCAGTGAAACCCTAACTCGCCAATCAATATTTTAACATCTGCTTCGGCAAAAACACGGTTCAAGTAAACTTTAGTTCCAAATTTAGTTGTTCCTACATATACATTATCCGCAGCCCTGCAGTCGTGGCATATAACCCTCACACGTTTGACAATATCGTCACCTAAAATCCTAACAACCTCCCCACCCAAAACTCTCCTCATATCATATCCAAGTATGAATGTCACGCTTTCGTCATTAACTCCAGCTTTATTCAATTCGTTAAGCATGTTGGAAACCATTAAACGAATCGGCTCGGGGGCCAATCCGTCTTCAACAACAACGGCAACCCTATTTCCAGGCCTAACAATTTCTTTCAGCTGCTTTGAACCAATAGGCTCATTTAAACTCCTTTCAATTTCAGCTTCAGCATCTTCAACTGCCTTCTCTGCCGCAGGCTCTATGCATCCTAGAAAATTTTTCGTGGGAACTCTTAAGCAGATCTCAGTTTCACCATATGGCAACCAAACATCAACCATCTTCTTTCACTTTTTATATGAAACACGTTGTCAGCAATTATTAAGCCTTATTAATAGAGCATGTAAGATGAAAATGCAAAATAGAGGAAACTCTCTGACGCAATAACTTCGCCCGTCTGTTTTGTCTATTTTGTAAGATTCAGCATAAGCCCTTTAAGGGTTGAGCTGAAATAAAATATTGTGAGGGTAGATATGTCCATTGAGAAAACTCCTGGAAAAAATGAAATATTGTTTGTATGGTTTAACCGCTACGCTGGGGTAACCATTAAAACTCCGTCTAAAACCCTTGTGATAGATCCTGTTGATGTTAAACCTAAAAATTTTCCGAGGGTTGACGCTGTTCTCATAAGCCATGAACACTATGACCATTTAGACCCGACCGTTGTTTCAGAAATTCAAAAAATAAATCAGTGCATGGTTGTAGCCGACTCAACCTCAGCAGGTAGGCTGCGCAACCTTGTTCCGCCTGAGAAACTGCTTAGGGTTCAGCAGGGATCAGAGGTTAAGGTCGGAGAAGTTTCAGTTAAGGTTGAAAAGTGCAATCATCCTCCAGCAGCCACACCTGTTACTTTCATTATTACAAGCGAAGATGAAGTCAAAGTCTTCCACACAGCTGACAGTCTTCCGTTTCCTGAAATGGCGAAAATCGGGGAAGGAGAAAAGTTTGACCTTGTTTTCTGCACTGTAGGTATAGCTCCTGGGGCTTCTCCGGAGACAGGCTTCGAAATTGCAAGGTTAACCAAGCCTAACATGGCGGTTCCCTATCATACTGGCTCAACCGGCGATTTGAAAAAGTTCGCCGAAATACTAAAAAGGGAAATGCCCAAAGTCACATGTCTCGTGCCTGAAATGGGCAAGGTCTACCAAGTTGTGAAAAAGGTGTGAGTTTATGTCGGGAAATAAAGGAGTTGAAACCTTCGGGGTTGAGATTTGTAAAATACTCAAGAATATAGGAGCCTTACAGTTTGGAACTTTCAAGCTTACAAGCGGCAAAATAAGCCCCTACTACATAGACCTACGGGTTGTTCCAAGCTTTCCAGACGCTTTCCAAAAAGTCTCCACCCTATACACAAGCTTTGTGAAGGAGAAAATAGGCATTGAAAAATTCCACAGAGTGGCTGGAATTCCAGTTGCAGGCATACCCTTCGCCTCCATAATAGCCTACAATTTGAAAAAACCCTTCCTATACATACGTAAAGGTATGCGCCTACATGGAAGGCAGAGGAGGGTTGAGGGAGTTCTAACACCTGGAGACCACGTTTTACTCGTAGACGACCTGGTTACAACAGGGTCATCTCTCACTAGGGCTGTAAGGGCTGTTGCAGCTGAGGGTGGACTTGTAACGGACGCCGTTGTGCTCCTAGACCGAGAGGAAGGGGGAGGCGAGAGGCTTCAGAAAAGTGGAATAAGGCTTCATTCCCTTCTAAAAATAAGCGAAGCTGCAAGAATGTTGTATGATATAGGAGCCATAACAGAGGATCAGCTGCAAACCATTTTGAAGCAGGTTAAAAGAAGAGAATAAAAAGTTTGGATGTTGGGTGTAGATTTACTGGTAAAATATTAGCTCTTTATCCTCTAACACTTGGTGAAGCCTATAAACCGCGTCGTACACATCTTGCTCCTTTTTAGCTCCAGTGCAGACCAGTTTCCCACTTGCAAAAAGCAATATAACAACCTTCGGATTATCCATTCTGTATATTAAACCTGGAAACTGCTCCGGCTCATACATTGTTTTTCCAAGAGTGTAAGCGGCCTTCTCAAGGTCTATCATCCCTCCCAAACTGGCAGAAGCCACAATGTTCTGAATTTTAAGTTCAGGCTTACCAATAATTATTATTCCGCCCTTCTTCAGCTCCTTTATAACTTTAACAACAGCCCTTCTTGCCTCCTTCTCAGATTTAGCCCCTGTGCAGACCATTTTTCCAGAATTGAAGATTAAGGTAGCTGTTTTCGGCCTTTTAAGCCTAAAGACAAGACCTGGAAACTGTTCAGGGCGATATTCAACTCCAGGATAACCCTTAACAACAGCGTTCAAGTCAACCTTCTGGTTTAGAGTTGCAGAGGCAACGACATTCTCAATACTTATCAACGCCTTAGCTTTAGGCATAAACACACCTTCCAATAATCATGTATTTAAATACCTTTATAAAGCATTAGGCTTAAACCATAAATAATTTTCTAACGCTTATAACATTTTAAGAAGCCTATTAACTTCCAAACATTAAATAAGGCAATGAAAATGGCTGACAACTGATACCATGAAAATGTTGGAACGCCTAAACGCAATCCCCCATCCAATTTGCAGTCTATTTTATATGACATAAACCCCTGAGAAAGGCAGGGCTCTCCAGCAAACATGTGGTGAAACTGTAAATCAGAGTACATGCCAAAAACCGTCGCCTGAGGCGGGGAAGCTCCTGGCTGCCAAAACGTAAATGAACCCCAAATGCTGAAAATTAGAAAGGCTACAGCCAAAACATTTATAGCCAAATAGTAGACTATGGACCTTAAATCACGATTAACCCTAAACTTTTCCCCGCTGGCTTTCCGGCCAAAGCTGAAGGGAAACATAAGAACTATTAGAATTATCAGAGTTATTAGGATAAATATGTACATGTTCCTTTCAGAATGGAGAAATAATGGAATGTTGCCTATAAATGGTATTCTGCAAACAACTTTGCCGACTAGCAGAGATGAATCCCAAGGAGAAAACTGGTCTTTTTCGCCATATGTGTTGTCTCCCAGAGTTGTAATAAGATAGTAGCCGTCAGCAGGCTTTATGTCGACGGCTCTGTGGACAATGAGCTCATCCCTGTTTCGCGGGTTTCTAAAAACAAGTATGTCTCCGGAGAGTTTACCTACACTTATTTGTTCAGGATCAGCCCTTTGAACTATTATCAAGTCTCCAACGTTAAGTGTTGGAAGCATACTTCCAGAAGCCACAGCCAAGGCAGGATACTCTGTGCCAAGTATTATTTGTGAACCGTAATATAAACCGAAAACTATTATCAGCATTGTTGCCACGGTTACTGCCGTTTGGAAGTACTCGTTTTTCCAGATAATCCTAATTTTTTCCTTATCCACTTTAAACCCTCTATTTAATTTTAGCTTTATTATTAAATGCCTTTCTAAAATGAATTTTAAGAATAAAAATAAAGGGGTTGTGGACGCAGTTTCTAGATTTCTATGCCTTCAGCGCCGAGTTTGGCTTTCCCAACTATTCCTTTAAATTTTCTGCCGCATTTGAGGCATTCGTACATTCCAAATATGGTTACTGTGATTCTCATCTTCTTATCTGGAAATGGCGCAACTAGCTCCCAAGTTTTGTATGGATCTTTAACCTCCGCCCCGCATGAGGGGCAAAGGTTTTGTTTAGCCTTAGGCATGAGGGTCGCCGAATACGCTGCGTTTAAACCTTCTTTTTGCTTAACACTTCTCTAAAGGGTTTCTTACATTTTGGACAGTCGAAAAGGCCTATTTCCAGCTGCATCCTTTTTCCAGTTTTATCTGGTCGTCCTGCCATAGTCCATTTTTTCTTAGGTGTTGCAACTTCAGTTCCACATTTTGGACATTTAGCCATTTATTTTCCCCCAATGTATCCAATTAACATGGTTTTTCCACGATTATACATAAAAAACTTTCCATTATCTATTGGTGGAATGCTAAACTTAAACCTTAAGATTTAAACATATTTTTGCCAAATGAATGTAGGGCTAAAAGCTGGAAAAGCCAATGAATGTCCACGTCTCATTCTTCTTGGAATTTTTCGGGAGAAACGTAATCTCCTAGGCTTTCCCTTATGCTAAGGAGGCGTTCACGTTGCTGATCCAATATTTTGAATAGTTCTTCTGGAGCGTCGGCGACATTTTCCCTGTAAAACTTTTTCACACGGTCAATTTTCGCCAAATTTTCCGGAACCCTAATTGTGAATTGTTTGATGTAGTCCTCTCTGCGGTATTCTTTACCTAAAACCTCTCTGAATAATGCTTGCAAGTCCTCATATTTAGGAATTAAACCTGTGGGAGTAACTAACCCGCCTACATCTTTGTGCACTCTGAGCTCCATCCACTTTACCCACACATGTTTGTCTCTTGGCGCATTCAAGTATCTGTCGGTTTTCATGTCTTTCAAGAAGTAGTTTACTCCAAAAATTATTGGAGGTTTCTTAAGCTTACTGCCGAATGAAAGGTTGTTTCGAATGTTCTGTCCAAAGGGAATAGAGATGAAGTCTTGAATGCTCATCATGTTTATTTCAGGAACGCCTTCTTTGCCTATTGTGGCGAATGTGGTCTCAGTTTCCAATGAAGCGCCATAACATATTATGCCGTGCTCCCAGTTGAAGCTTTGCTGAACAGGCACGTAAGCCTTATGGTCGCGTCCTCCATACATTATGCCCGCCAGCTCAACACCTAAAGGGTTGTCCAGCTCAGGATCGCAGTTATCTAGTGCTTTAAGGGATATTGTGTAGCGAGCGTTTTTGTGAGCTGGAGGAATTGGGTTGCCATGTTCATCCACTTTTCCCTCCCACCATTCCCCAGTATAGTTTATTCCATCTTTTGGTAGCTCGCATCCCATGCCAAGCCAGTAGGGTTTTCCATCCTTAACTAGAACGTTGGAGAAAATAACCTCCCCTGGGCTTGTAAGGGCTTTAAAGATTAAAGGATCATCTTTTTGGTTAATGTCTTGAAGAATTCCAAATATGCCGCATTCAACGTTAACAGCACGGGCAGTTGAGTCAATATTACGGATGTAAGCAATATCATCTCCTAAAATTGTCTCTCCAGGAAGCATGGCTGTCGAAGTTTTCCCGCAGGCGCTTGGAAATGCCCCAGCAAAGTAGGTTTTTCGACCTCCTGGGCCCTTTACACCCATAATCATCATGTGTTCGGCAAGCCAACCTTCCTGGTTAGCCTTCCTAATGGCCAATCTGAAGGCAAGTTTCTTAAAACCAACAGAGTTGCCGGCATACTGGGTGTTGACGCTGTAAATTGTGTTCTCTGTATAGTCAATGTAGACGCGTTTTTTATCATGCTCCACGCTAACCATGTTTTCGTTTAATTTACCAGAAGAATGTAAAACGCGTAGAAAACCTCTAACAGGCTCAGCTGTGCGGAAAACCTCATAGCCCGGTCTAAACAGTAGGCTTTCTGAATGGGCCACATACCATGAGTCTGTGCATTGCAGACCGAGAATTGTAAATGGAGATTTTGGAGGCCCTAGAGATACAAATCGAACAATCATGGTGCGGCCTTTCATTGAACCTCTCAGAAGATCCCTTACCTCTGCCAAGCCCTCATCTCTGTCAATCTGGTTGAGAGCTCTGCTCAGGTAATCCCCTTTTGGAACGAGGTACTTTGTCACTTCACGGTCTCTTCCCTGATCGTAGGGCCCGTCAAAGTGGACGGTGTGCCCCGGAATTGCTAAAGGCTTCTCCTCACCTGAAGCTATTGCCTGATGTCTGATATATGCAATATCCTCTGGAGAATCATTGCAGATGAAGATTCTTTTGGGATTGCAGAGTTCATCCGCTTCAGCGATGAACTGGTAGACTTGGAAATTTGTCAAGGCAGATAATTTCCTATAATCCTCATCGCCCATTTTCTGCCTTAAAACTTCAAGCTTTGTAACTTGTTCTTGCAAACTTTTGACTCCTATAAGTCATATATTACTCCAGGAATCTTTGGGAAAGGTTGGGTTTCGCCGATGTGTTTTGACCCTGAAATCCAGGCGACAAGTCTTTCAACTCCTATTCCTGCACCCGCTGAAGGACTTATTTTCCCCCTCCTTGCTAGAGACAGAAGTATTTTAAAGTTTTCTTTTTTAATTCCATCCCTCTGCATTTTCTTAACAATCTTTCTGTAGTCCCATTCCCTTCTAGACCCGGATAAAACCTCGCCGTATTTTGGAAGAATCAAATCGTAGTTGTCCCATTTCCCACTTTCAAAATCTTCAAAGTCGTAAAATTCCCGTGGAATGTTTGTAACCCAAAATGGCTCCTTAGCTTCCGCCAGAAGATTTTTCTCCCATGATTTTCCGTAATCGCATTCAAGGTCTTTTCTGTCATAAACCTTAAAAGGAGTACTTGGAACCGTTAGTCTTTTGTACCTCCCAAGATAGGCTAATTCTTCACTTAAGTTTTTCCTTAGATTTTGAATTAGGCCGCAGAGTATTCTTTCAACGAAAGCCCTAATATCAGCGGAGGTGGCTTCTCTAACTTCAAAGTCAAGCTGTGTAAATTCATAAGCGTGAATCCCTGTGCTTGCCCTCTCCTTCTTCTCAATCCTCACGTTGGGGGATAAGGCAAAAAGCTTTGGATAGACCAAAGAACATGCGACCATTTTGTGGATTATCATGCTTAAGGTTGTTCTTACAGTTTCCCCGTAAATTTCCACTTCAACCCTTTTTTCAATAGATTCTCCGGGATCCGGCCATAACGGATCTGTTGATTTGGAGAATATTACAGGCAATATCCATTCAAATCCGTTTTCAACGAAAACACTTGTTAAATATTTAAGAGTATACGTCATCACGCGGCCTATACACTTTTTTCTAAGAATTTCTTCTTCAGATAGCTGTTCCAACGGCTTTGGCAACTCTGACAAACCTTTTTTAATTAGAGCCAAATTTTTCTGCATGGCAACGTCCTCTTGACGCTCTAGAGGGTTTGCAGAAAGAATAAGCATCAGTTGCTTATAAATTTTTTATGATTAAATTTAAAAATTTTTCGAATATAACTAATATTTTGCTTATTTAATGTAATAATTACATTTTTATTGTTCAAGATTCTTTGAATACCAGATGTAAGTTTGACCTTTCTTAAACCCTAGCTTTTCTATGAATTTTATTCCAGCTTGATTGTTGCCTTCAACATCCACTATGGCTATGCGTGCTCCCTTCTCCTTAAACCTTTTTTCCAACTCCCTGTAAAGCCTTTTACCCACGCCCTTTTTCTGTCTAATCCTTCTCACACAGGCCCAAACAAAATATCCGTAAGTCCATGGACTGAAAGGGCGCTTCAATATCCTGCCCATTACAAATCCAACAATCCTCTTTGTATTAGCATCCTCAGCTACCAAGCATAGTTCAGGGTCCTCCTGAAAAAGCGAGAGCACCTCGTTAACATTCCAAGTTCTATAAGTAAACTGCAGGCTTGAAGGAGTAAAAACATCTTCGCCTAAATTCCAAACCTCTGGGAGGTCTTCCAGGGCCATCTGTCTAACTTCAAACTCGCCTTTTCTCTTACTAACCTTTTTTATTAAATGCTTAACTTTTTCTGGCAATAAATTCCTCTCAACCCACTTCTTAAAATTATTTTATGAAGTGTTTAGGTTTAAATGCTTTAAAGCCGAGGGAATTAGAAGCTTAATTTAAAAAGGTTTTTACCTCTAACATAAAATTTTGATCTGGCCGAGGGAAAGAATTTGGAGTCATCTTCACTGGGCGACATGATAAAACGCAGTTGCGAAATGCTGAAGCATGGTGCAAGCATGCAGGTTTTAGACTACGAAAAACGTTTTTCTTCAATCAGAAACTACTATGATAATCTCCTTTCAAACCTTATAAAAAAGGATTTCAGCTGTAATGAGGCCTTTAAAACCTCAGAGGAATTCTTCGGAACATCAATTGTACGTTTCGCAGGTATAGATGGAACAATGTATTCAAGGCCGCTATTCGACTTAATAGTTTTCTTCGGAGGCGCCTACGCTTCAACTGGAACGATAAACTTCAAAGAACATGAGCTTCCCGTCGTCAAGTACGATGATAGGGCTATAAGGTATGGAGCAGGAATATCAAGCGTTGTGCCGATATATGTTAACGAGGTTCCGGAAATTGACCAAACTTTTTTTGAAGTTTTACAGCCTGAAGAAATTAGTTTAGCTAGACCACTAACAGAGGAATCCATAATTAATAATGCAACGGTTGCAAATTGGATAATGACTTTCGCAGAGTACTATTTGGCGTATAAGCTTTCCAAAGATGCTGAACAAAATTTCAGAATTATCATAATGGATAGAAGCTTATCGATTGAACGTGGAAGCCTTTTATATGATACTTCTAAACGTCCGTTATGGGAAGCAAAAAGCAGCATTCTAGGCTATAAAATTGACGGGGAGTCCATAGACATTAACGATTTAAAAATAGCTAGACAACACATTTGCAATGAGGGTTTAAGGCTTCCCCCTCCAAGAGCTGATTATTTAAGCTACGCCATAGTGGACTTGATTAGACGGAACGGCCCTCTAACAGAAAAACAGATCTTCACAGAATTCGAAATAACAGATGAAAAAAGAAGTAGTAGAGCTATAAAAACCTTAAAAAACCTCGTTAAAGCAGGGATTCTATTCGAGGAAAATCACGTTTACGCCCTAAACCATAAGTATGCCGGAACGTGGGAACGTATAAAAAAACTTGTAATAAGTATAGGTGATAGATTCTTTTATGGGGAAAACCTAGAAACAGCAAATCCTCTGAAAATCATTAAGGATGGAAAGGAACATTGGCTAACCACCCTAGACATGGCATTCTTAACGCTTTTCACCCTGCACATGTTAATAGAGGAATGCTGGAAAAGGCGCATTTTAATAATAGGCATAACAAAAGACACGGCTGCAAGAGACTTTAAACGTCAGCTAATACCTATAATGCACACTAACGACCTTTTAAAGTCGCCTATTCCAAAAGAGGAATTTGAAAAAATGCCGAACACAGATCGCATGATCCTGCAGGCAGCCAGTATACTAAACCCTGAGAAAATCAGTCCACCTTGGAGCCTTATAGAATACGACTCAGCCTTTAGAACAATGGTCCCTGACAAGCGTGGCCGAAAAGGCTACGTTTCAGGAGCCATAAAAAACAAGATAGGACTTGAAAAAACGTTTCTAAAAACCTATGTACAGCTAAGCCAAGCTAAAACAGATCATATGCTGCGAAGCAATGTTCTGTTGATAGACCGTCCAGTCTACCCGGAATATGATTATAAACCTGAAAACGTTGTGGAGTTTTGGAACGAGCTCAGCGGAGGCGCTACAGAACCTTTGGAGGTCATACTCTTTATGAATAAGGATGTTCCAAACAAACTTCAAAATCTAATAATGAACGTTTTAGTGGCCATGGCTCCATCAAACATTCCTGAAGCTTTCGGGCATAACACACCACTATTCATCGCTGATAAAATTGCTAAGTGGAATTATAACCAATTTAAACGTATAGTTGACACAACTGCCGAGTGGATACTCAATAACCATAAATTGAGGCAGTTTATATTTTATATGAGCACTTTTAGGGAGAGAAGGAAGGCAATTGAAGCTGCAAGAAGAGAACAAATTTAACAAGCTATGCTTCACAGATCTTGAGGGCAGGTTTAACGCTAGGCTAGCAGCTGTTATTCCCCGCTTTTTTACAGGAAGCGACGAGTCGAAAGTTTCAGGAACAAGCGCTCGTTACCAGTGCCGCATAAAAGTGGAATATCACAAGGATTTGATGGGTCTTCTTGAGGAAGGCATGCTTCTAGCCTCTAAAAACTTTAAACAGACGCTTCTAGGCGAGGAGCGCTACACACTTATGGAGATTAGCCGAGTTTGGCCTGAACACTTTGGGCTTAAGGGTTTATCTGATCATGGCTACTACCCAATGCAGTTTGAAATAATTGAACAGTCAGAGGCTGATTGGCAGACCGATGATAAATCCACAATGATGATTCAGATAGATGCCATACCAATAAACTACGATTTAGTTATAGGCGATAACCTCCAGTTCGGGTTTTTCAAAGGCTTTTCCTATCCAGTTGTAGGCAGTCCAGTATACATACTGAACAGCGCCATGATAAACCGTATGTACAACCAGAAAATTGCCGAGAGAATAGGCATTGACCCATCGAAAACCGTTGAGGATGCACTTCTAGATCCAAGGATTGGTGTGATCAAAATGTTCCAAACAAGCAAAACCATAATACCAATATACGTTGACTTTGAAAAACTTGTACGCTATCACTTTGGAGTTTTTGCCTTCACAGGCGGAGGGAAAAGCAACCTAATGTCAAACATTCTCCGGCGCATTTTAATACACACAGACAACGTAAAAGTTGTGGTTTTCGATATAAGCTGCGAGTACATATTCCTCCTGCTGGACATGCTGGCAAACGATGGTATTCCAGCAAAAGTTATCCTTGAACACAGAGTCGACTCTGTGGATCAGTTTTTTAACTCTGTCGTAAAGCCAAGAGAATATGAAACAGATGAAAGAATTAAAGCCGGGTTGAAGCTTATATTAGAGAAGGGAAAGGTGGCTTTTTACGCTAGACCAAAACAGAATATTCCAACATACACTCAATTCCTTGAAGAGCTAAACGATCAGAGGAGAAGCTGCACAGACAAGCCTCATTATCTTAACGCTATAGAAAAGATTCACGACGCTATTCTAGACTACATGGAAGAGCATGGTTTAAGTGAAAACCAAGAGGTAGACGAAAACTTCGTCAGATACATAGATAGAATCTCCGTACAAACTATAGAAGAGTTTAAGGTTCATGAAAAGAGCGGTTTGTATGCTTGGGGAACCACAAGAAACACGTTGATAGATCGCATAAAAAAGAGGATGGAAGAAGAGAAACGGGAAGCCGATTGGCTGACAGCTGAGAAAATTAGAGACCTACTTGAAGGGGAGACAAGGCTTATATGTATTTCAATTTCTGATCCGGCAATAATAAAGGAGCTCGTCGTAACTTTAGCTCAGAATCTTCTTATAAGAAGGAAGCGCAGATTTCAAGTGAAGCCATACATTCTCCTAGCGTTTGACGAAGCTCAAGAGTTCATCCCAGAGCTTTCAGGAGCCTCTGGAATAGATAGAAAATGCAGTAAGCAAGTTGAAATGTTGCTTAGGCAAGGGAGGAAATACGGAATCGGAGTTTGTATAGCAACCCAGAGAATAGCCTATTTGAACACAAACGCCCTTCAACAACTCCACACGTATTTTGTCGGAACTCTGCCTCGCCCATATGACCGCGCCTTAATAAGCGACACTTTCATGATTGATAAGGGAATGCTTGAGAAAACCTTAGAATTTGCCCCAGGCGAATGGCTTCTATCAAGCTATATAGCTACGGGAATAGAAAACGTGCCCATATTCATAAAAGCTGACAACGCAGAAAAAGAAATAGAAAAGTTTCTTAAAAACTCGGCTTACGCAAAGCTAGCCGTTTAGGCCATTCCACATTTTTTAAGCAGTTTTTGCCATCGCATATCTGTTATTTCTTGTACTTTATCCAATATTTTTTCAAATTTCGGAGTGAATAGATGTCTAAACCTCCCTTGAAGCTGAAGATATTCCTTAACTGGCTTTTTCTTTTGAGGGCTTAAGGCTATTACTTTACTAGGCGCTGAAAGCTGGTGCTCACCGTTTACGGCTTCCCAGAGGGGAAATATACATGTTTCAACTGCTAGACGGGAAAGTTCAATGGATCTGGCTGGGTCGCTTCTCCAACCTCTTGGACAAGGAGCTAAAACATGTAGAAAAGCAGGGCCATTAACCTCTAAGCCTCTTCTAACTTTTGATATTAGGTCTCGCCAGTAATAGGGTGAGGCTGTAGCAACATAGGGAATTTCATGAGCCACCATTATTTCAGTTATGGGCTTTTTAGGTTCAAGCTTTCCAGGTATTACTTCTCCTGCAGGCGATGTAGTTGTGGCGGCTCCCAGGGGTGTTCCTCCACTTCTCTGTATTCCAGTGTTCATGTATGCCTCATTATCGTAAAGCACAAAGAGAAAATCGTGTCCTCTCTCCGCAGCTCCTGAAAGTGCTTGTATGCCTATGTCATAGGTTCCTCCATCTCCGGCAAGGGCAATAATATCTATATGTTCGTGTTTCATTCTTCCCTTCCTTTTCAAAGCTTTTATTGCTGCGTCTATGCCGGCGGCGTTTGCAGCTGCATTTTCGAAGGCTGTATGTATCCATGGCACAGCCCATGAAGTGTATGGATAAATGGTTGAAACCACCTCCATGCATCCTGTTGCGTTAGTCACTATTGTTGGTCCTCTAACAGCCTTCATAATAAGTCTCAGAACAGTTGCCGATGCACATCCTGCACAAGCCCTATGCCCAGAAATGAACAGGTCTGGCTTCTCAACAATTTCTTTTGCGGTAAATTTCCACTCTGCACTCATCTCGTTTCCCCCTTATTCAGTCTCTTAATCCAACGTATTTTATCGGAGTTTCAACATGGTTTCTCTGAATTATTTTTTGGAGGTCGTTGTAGATCTCCCTTATTTGAACTCTGCTGGTGTCTCTTCCCCCAAGTCCATAAATGTAGTTAACTGTGAATGGGCGTTTAGCGCTGTCATAAAGTGCATGGCGGACCTCGTGGAAAACAGCCCCTCCATGCCCCCCGAAACTCATACTTCTATCCATAACGGCTACGGCCCTAACGTTTTCAAGAGCTTTCCTTATATGTTCCACTGGTAGTGGTCTAAAAGTTCGTATTCGCAGAAGCCCTGCTTTTACACCTTCACCCCTTAAATCGTCCACGACTGACTTAACAGTTCCAGATGTTGAGCCTAAACATACAGTGGCAATTTCTGCGTCTTCAAGGCAGTATTGTTCAATTAATCCGTTTCCATACTTTCTCCCACTGATCAAAGCATACTCGTCATGCACCTGCTGAATTACTTCAAGTGCTTTCTTCATTGCTTCTTCCTGTTGCCTTTTGATTTCAAAATAGTAGTTTGGAAAACCCACAGGCCCCATAGTCATGGGGTTTTCCGGATCTAGACAAAGGTCAGCCATTTTTCCTTCATGGGTCAAAACTTTTGCAAATCTGCGTTGTCCAACAAATTTTTTAACATCCTCATCTGAAAGCACGTTGAGGTTTTCAAGTGAATGGCTTAAAATGAAGCCGTCTAAACAAACCATTGCCGGGAGGAGAACCTCAGTGTTTTCGGATATTCGGAATGCTTGTATAACTGAATCGTAAACTTCCTGCACGTTCTCTGCGTAAATCTGTATCCATCCGCTGTCCCTCTGCGCCATAGCATCTGAATGATCTCCATGTATGTTCAGCGGCGAAGATAAAGCTCTGTTTGCAATTGCCATAACCACTGGTGCACGGCATCCAGAGGTTACGAAGAGCATTTCATGCATTAGGGCTAATCCTGCAGAGGCTGAAGCTGTGAACGTTCTTGCTCCTGTAAGAGAGGCTGTTAGGCATGCGGTTAGGGCGCTGTGTTCAGACTCTGTGCAGACAAACTCTGTTTCCACCTCGCCGTTAGCCACATATTCACTGAACCTTTCAACAATTATAGTTTGAGGGGTTATTGGGTATGCTGCCACAACATCCACATCGCATTGTTTCACGGCGTAGGCTACAGCCTCATTGCCATTTAGTGCTATAGCCTTCTGTTCAACAAGGCTTTTCACATCATCCACCTCATTCAAGCTTCATTTCTATTGCTTTCACTGGACATTCGTTGGCGCAAATGCCGCAGCCCTTGCAGAAATCATAGTTGAACTCTATATCTTCCCCTTCTCCCTTCAAGCGTATAGCCCCATCTGGACAGAAAATTGCGCATATAAGACATAGCGTGCACTTCTCTGAATCTCTAACAGGCTTGTAGGTTTTCCAGTCTCCTGTTAAAAACTCTGTATTTGGCTTCCAGCATATTCCAGCTATTGAAATTTCCCTCCAGCTCTTCTCCTGAAACGTCATTCTGAGTGCGCCTCCTCATAAGCCATTTTTATAACCGCAAAGTTCTTCTCCGCTATGTCGCTTCTGAAGCGTTCCTTAACTGTTTTTCCTATGCTTTTTACATTCACTATTTGGGTGGCGCGGGATACTGCTCCAAGCATGGCGGTGCTTGGAATTGGCAGACCTAAAATTTTAATGGCAATTTCAGTTGCTGGAACAGTCCAAACTTTCACGTTGGATTCTCCCAGCATTTTTCTAAACGAAGCTGGCCCCTCTTTTGAGTTTATTATTAAAGTTCCCTCTGAACTTAGTCCGTCGGTTACTGGAACAGTTTTAAGCAATGTCTGATCTAAAACCACAACGACATCTGGGTTATAAACCGCGCTGTGTATTTTAATCGGCTCATTGCTTATTCTCGTGAAGGCTGTAACCGGCGCGCCCATCCTCTCAGGGCCGAATTCTGGAAAAGATTGAATGTATTTCCCCTCATAAAGGGCTGACTTGGCGAGAAGTTCGCTGGCTGTCCATGCTCCTTGTCCACCCCTTCCGTGCCACCTTATCTCAAAAACTTTTTTCAACATTCACCTCTCCATTGAATCTTAGACAGTTGGAAAACCTCCAATATACACCTTTCTAACAAATTTTAAAATCGTATACATGCAATTCTCGTCTAAACTTCTGAGATCAAATCTTTCAATACATCTTTCACTGGCTTTTGAAAAAATTCCCTTACACGGTTTAAAAGCTCAACTCCCCTCTCGGTGACAGAGTAGTACTTAATGCGCCTCCTCCCTTTCCTCATCCATTTCCCAGCTACCAGCTTTTTCTTTTCCAAGTCATATAGTAAGGGATAAACTACGCCTGAATAGAAATTCCATCCCGTTAAGGTATTCAACTCTTTAGAAAGGCTGTAACCTGACATTGGTTTTCGGCTTAACAGCCATAGTATGACAATTCTGCTAAAACCTCTAATAGTGGATTTAAACAGTTCTCTCTCCACTTCAGCCATTCAATGCAACCTTTAAGTTTATGTTCATATTTTATCCTTGTTTAGATATAAACACTTTTTAACTAGTTAAAAATTGATATATCGAAATAAGAGTATGCATGTGAGGTTCAACATGGGAATCGGCGAGGGATTTGCTCGTGGCCTTCAAAAACCTATTATTCTTTGGCTATTATCACATAAGCCTAGACATGGATATGAAATAATGATGGAGTTTAATAGGCTAACTGGAGTTAAACTTAAACCTGGAATAGTTTACCCATTTCTTCACAAGCTTGAAAGAGAAGGTTTCGTCAGTGGAGAGTGGGTTAGAAATGGAAAGAGAAAGGTTAAACATTACTCTCTAACTAAAAATGGAGAATTTCTCCTTCAAAAAGTAAAGGGATTGTTTACAAAGCCGATCAGAGAGTTTTTCTTAGACTTTATTGAAAAAAATAAGAAATAAGCTAACGCCCAAAACTTTAACGCCTTTAAAACACTTCGCCATCCTGTTTTAATGTGTTAGAAGGAAAAATATATATCAGATTTTAAATGTTTTATTTTTAAACACGTCTTTGTAAATTTAGGTTTCCTTTGGAGGGGAGCCTTACGGCAGAGATACTGTTAACTGCTGATCGCACTTTGATGAGTGACTATCACCACAATGAATTTGTTGGGTTTGGAACATGCGCCCCTCCTAACGTTATTCCAGACATGCTTTACTCTTGGCTTTTCTTCCCTCCAATTAAGGCTAAAAGGGGAGTGCCAATAGCTGCGCCTTATGGGCTGAGAAAGATTGAGGCGCAACTCATGGCAGAGGGATTTGATGTATTAACAGTTGACCCTGATAATGTTTGGAGATACATTGAAGACGCAAAGGTTTTAGGTGTACACGTGATGGACCCATTTGGGCTTGGTCCAGCGTCAAGTACATTTGCTGCTGTTTTAAAAAAGGAGCCTTTTCTCGCGCAGCATTTTCGTAGGCTGATGGAAAAAATTGAGGTTCAAAGGGCGAAAAAACGGGGCTTAAAAATAGTTGTTGGAGGTTCAGGCGTCTGGCAATTTCGTTACAGGGAGAAATTCGTTTCAGAACATGGAATCGACTGTATAATTGATGGAGAGGCTGAGAAGGTTGTTGGAAAGATTATGCGTGCAGCTCTTAAAGGAGAGCAGCTGCCCCAATACTATGAGGTTGGAGTTGGGGAAACACCTAGTTTAGAGGAAATACCTAACATTGTAAATCCTTCCATTAACGGTTTAGTTGAAATTGGGAGGGGCTGCTGTAGAGGATGCAGATTCTGCAGCGTCACTTTAAGGCCTCTCAGATGGTATCCATTGGAGAAAATACTCCATGAAATGGATGTAAACGCTAAAAGTGGATATGCCCGTAATGTATGCCTACACGCTGAAGACGTCATGCTTTACGGTTCAAAAAACGCCTTACCTGATGATGAAAAGCTAATAAAACTTCACAATTCTGTGATGGAGAAAAACCCAGCTGGTTTTAGTTGGAGCCACTGCTCCCTTGCCTCTGTGGCCTCAAAACCAAAGCTGTTCTCTAGAATAGCTGAAATAATACTGCAAAACCAATCCTGGTGGGGAGCTGAAATAGGAATAGAAACAGGGTCATCTGAGCTTGCAAAAAAGATTATGCCTGCAAAGGCCCGTCCATTCAAACCTGAAGAGTGGCCGGACGTTGTTCGCACGGGAATGGGGTTAATGCATGACAACAAATTAATTCCTGCATGCACGTTGATAGTGGGTTTTCCAGAAGAAAGCGAAAACGACATTATAAAAACCATAGAACTTGTAGAAGATCTTAGAGATGTTAGAAGCCTAATTGTTCCACTTTTTTTTGTCCCAATGGGCAAGCTGAAAAGTGAAGATTGGTTTAAAGAAACTCAGATGACTAAACTTCACTGGCAACTTCTGATCAAATGCCTAAAACATGACCTTTATTGGATAGATGATTTAATCAACAGGGCTTTCTCAGGTAAGTGGTATGCAAAAATAATGCGCTCATTTTACAAGCTTTTCGTGCAAATTATAGAAAATAAAATTAGAAAAGCTGGAATAAATTAAAAGCCTTAAACAATAGGGGCGGAATAAACTTAAATACCTAGTTTCAACTCAACTTTAGGCGAAGTTGCAATGCGCCGCCGTAGCTCAGGTTGGTAGAGCGGCTGGCTGTTAACCAGTCGGTCGTAGGTTCGAGAATCAGGGTGAACGTTTCCCGGTCGAAAATCCTACCGGCGGCGCCTCTAATAATTCAGCTAAACAAGGCTTTAGAAAATGAACCTTTTTAGAAAATATTGAAGGTTTTTAGCTGAAATGCAAAGGGTCTAAAACTGTTTTAAGAT